>JAZRPI010000198.1:0-2504 GCA_045649165.1 Eubacteriales bacterium
ATATAACCGAGATACACTTGAAGTTAAATATAAAGGTAAGAATATATTTGACGTGCTTGATATGACTGTTGAAGAAGGACTTGAGTTTTTTAACGGCATACCGAGAATTAAGAATAAGTTACAGGTTTTGTTTGACGTAGGTCTTGGATATATAAAGATTGGTCAGTCGTCAACAACACTTTCGGGCGGCGAAGCTCAGAGAGTAAAACTTGCAACCGAACTTGCAAAGCGTAGTACTGGCAGAACTGTATATATACTTGACGAGCCAACGACAGGGCTTCATACGGCGGACGTTGACAGACTTATTACCATTCTCAACAGACTTGTTGACGAAGGTAATACGGTCATTGTAATTGAGCATAACCTTGACGTAATCAAGGTTGCCGATTATATAGTTGACTTAGGGCCCGAAGGCGGTGACAAGGGCGGTAATATCGTAACGCAGGGCACACCCGAAAAGGTAGCAAAAAATGAAAAGTCATATACAGGTATGTATCTGAAAAAGGTATTGAATAAATAATATATGAAGAAAGCTTGGTTGAAAAATCAGGCTTTCTTTTTGTATACAAGGGAGAAAAAATATGTGTTTTCGCGTATAATATGCCGTAATTACAGGCATTTTCGGAATATATTACCAATTTAATAAAATATTAACAAAAATATGTGTTTTAGCACTTGACAATTGAGAGTGATAGTGGTAAATTTTATATAACACTTTAGCACTGTGTTTATTTGAGTGCTAAAAATGTTGAACTTTGAAAAAAGGGGCGGTATGTATGTACGGAAACAATGGCGGACTCAGTGAACGCAAAAAAATGATACTACGTGCAATTATTGACGCGCATATAGACCGCGGCGAACCTGTTGGTTCAAAATACCTTATACAAAATAACAACATAGCCTATTCGTCGGCTACTGTCCGTAACGAAATGGCAGAGCTTGAAGAACTTGGCTACCTTGAACAGCCCCACACGTCAGCAGGACGTATTCCGTCAGAGCTTGGATACAGATTCTACGTTGACTCGCTTATGGACAGATACAGACTGACAAGGGACGAGCTTGAACAGCTTGACACATTGAAAAAGTCAAAAGAAGCAGAGCTTGACAGGATTATTGAACAGGCGGGCAGACTTTTCTCGCGTATAACAAATTATACGGCGATTACGGTTAAGCCAAGACCTATGCAGGTTGTGATACAAAACTTCAACACCGTCTATGTTGACAGCCACAGTTTCGTACTTGTTATGGTGTCAAATACAGGTGTTGCAAAAACAAAGCTGATAAAAACTTCGGCAACAATCACACCGCAGATTACCGAAAAACTATCGTCGCTTCTTAACATACATCTTTCGGGCATAAATATCGCTGAATTATCATATTCTTCTATAATTGATATACAGCGCAGTATGTTTGGCTACGAAGCAATCGTTGAACCGATTATTAAATGTATATACGATACGGTAAACGAAATAGACCGCGGCGACGTAAAGGTTGAGCAGGTTAACAGACTTCTTGAATTCCCTGAATACTCGAATTTGTCACAACTTCGCGGACTAATCGGTATGCTTGAAGAAAAAAATGACATACTCAATATAATAAGCAACAGCCAGAAAGATACGATAAATATTCTTATCGGTAAAGAAAACTCGGTGGACATTATGAATAATTCCACGTTGATTTTCAAAACCATTACGTCAAACGACAAGGTTGTGGGGGCAATTGGTGTTATCGGGCCTTGCAGAATGGACTATTCAAAGGTTATAACAACGCTTGACCTTTTGACAAATAACATAAGCGGAATGTTTGACGGCAATCAAAATATGCTTCTCGGCGGAAGTGAAGGAGAAAAAAATGACTGACGAAAAGAATGTAAACACAGAAGAAACTGTTGAAAATAAAACAGAAAAGAAAGAGAAAAAGTGTTCAAAGAAAGAAACTGACGCTCTCAAAAAAGAAGTAGAAGAACTTAAAGCGTCTTTGGAAGAACAGAATGACAAGTATCTTCGTATAGTTGCCGAATACGACAACTACCGTAAGAGAGTAATGAAAGAAAAAGAAGGAATTTACAGCGATGCATACGTAGATGCTGTAAAAGAATTACTTCCCATATTAGACAACCTTGAAAGAGCAGTCGCATTTGCTGAAAGCGGCAACCTTGCTGAAGGTGTAAATATGACTCTCAATATGTTCAAAGACACATTTACAAAAATGGGCGTTGAAGAAATTGTTACTGAAAACGCTGAATTTGACCCCAACTTGCACAACGCGGTTATGCACATAGAAGATGAAAACTTTGGAGAAAATATGATTGCAGAAACGTTCAGCAAGGGATATAAAAAGGGCGACAAAATCATAAGATATGCAATGGTTAAAGTTGCAAACTAAATTTGAAAAATAATAAATACTTATCATAAATCGGAGGAAAAGAATTATGGCAAAGATTATTGGTATCGACCTTGGTACAACAAACTCATGTGTAGCAGTATATGAAGGCGGCGAGCCTA
>JAZRPI010000199.1:0-12085 GCA_045649165.1 Eubacteriales bacterium
ACAACGTCAGCGCCGTTGTCTGCAATAACCTGAGCTATTCTCTTCTGCTGTGCTGTGGGAGTAAATACATTTTCTGTTCCCCAATGCACAGATACTATTATAAACTCAGCCTGCTGTTTTGCGCTCTGTATATGTTTTTTAAGCATTTCTTCATCAATAGCAGGAAGAATATATCCAGCATCATCACTCTTCTTGTTCATAGATGTGCCATTGGATGTATGTGGGTCGTATGTATATCCCAAAAATGCAATCTTGATTCCCTGTACGTCAAGAATTCTTATCTTGTCATAGTCTTCTTCGTTTTTGTATCCGCCAATTTGAAGAACGTCTTTTGTATCCCAATAATCAATAGTATCAGCATAACCTGTTATCTTATAGTCAACGTCGAACATATGGTTATTTGCTATATTGATTACATTGAAACCGATATCTACCAAAGCATCTCCCGCTTCTGACGGAGCATTAAAGTTAGGATATCCCGAAATAGCTGTCTTTGCAATAGGTGCTTCAAAGTTTGCAAATGCTATGTCAGCATCGCCGACAAGATTTGATACACCTTTATACATATCGTTAAAATAATAATCGCCCGAATAATTCTGCTTGTTTGAAGCTATTACTTCGGCTTCTCTATAAATAGCACCGTGTATAAGAACGTCGCCTGCACCAACAAACGTAACAGTTTTTTTCTGTTCCTGTGCAGGTGGGGTTGTTTCATTATTCTCTTTCACTGTTGTGTCAGGCGTAACATCTGTCGTTGGTTCATTTTTTGCAGTTGTGTCATCAGGTGTATTATTCGCATTCATATCCCCTACTGAAACACAAGCAAACAGACAAGCTATTGCTATAACAAATATCAACAATAAAACAACTATTTTTTTCATATAAATTCCCCTTTATTATTCTTTCTCAATTTGTAACGTATTCTGCAGCAAAAGTCGCAGCAACAGCGCCGTCAGCAGCAGATGTAATAACTTGCTTCAAAGGTGTGTTTCTTACGTCTCCGACAGCATACAGTCCTTCAATATTTGTTCTGCATTTTTCGTCGGTTACGATATATCCACCGTTATTTCGTATAACTCCAGCGGGTACAGCTTCAGTCTGCGGTATAGTACCAACAGCAACAAAAACAGCATCTGTTTCAACTTCAAAAAGCTCCCCTGTAATCTTATTATTTATAGAAATGCTTTCGACATTGTCACTGCCCTTGATTTCAACAGGTACACAATTAAGCAAAAGTTCAATGTTTTCACAAGCAGGAAGTCTGTCTACAAGTGATTTTGACGCTCTGAACTCGTCGCGTCTGTGAATAAGATATACTTTTTTACAAAGTTTTGAAAGATAAATTGCATCTTCAACAGCCGTATTCCCACCACCGACAACAACAGCCGTCTTATCCTTGAAAAAATTGCCGTCACAAGTAGCACAATAAGAAACGCCCTTGCCTGTAAACTGATTTTCTCCGTTTATTTCAAGCTTACGTCTTGCTGCGCCAGTCGCAATAATAACTGCTTTTGAATTAAATTCGTTACCGCTTTCGCATTTTAAAGTAAAGCCAACATCTGTCTTCTCTATTGTTTTTATATTTTCAAACTGAAAATCAACGTTCAGAGCAGTAACTTGCTCATAAAACTTCATCGCGAGGTCAAAGCCTGTTCCCACAAAACCGGGATAATTTTCAATATCAGGCGTTGTCATAACCTGACCACCGGGTGACATATATTCAAAAATTGATACGTCGCATCCTGCTCTTTTCGCGTATATCGCCGCTGTAAGTCCTGCAGGTCCTGCACCTATAATTATAATATCTTTCATAAACCGTTTCTCCAAACAAAAAACTGTATTATAGGATATAGTACCCTATAATACAGTATAATATAATATATATAATAAATCAATAGTTTTATTTTCTAAAAAAATACAGAATTCAATATTTTTCTGCAAATTTATTTCGACAAATCATTATAGAAAATAATCTCTTCGGGCAAACGGAAATTGAGTTTTTCCCTTGCGATTCTCATAATATATTCTGTGTCAAAATCTTCTTCAAGTCTTGCTTCAAGCTCGTCAATTTTGAGTTCATAAGCCTTGATTTGTTCTTCAACTTCTGCTTTGTCTTCCTTGAGACTGTTAAATTCAAACTGCATCTTTATTATGGTGACTGTGCAGAACACGATGAACACCAACGATGCCGCCTTTACGAATATGTTTGAATGCTTCTTCATTTTTTATATTTTCCTTGTTTTTCTTACTAAGTAATCCTAATCCTTTTTCAGCTAAATGTATATCATTTTTCATTCTCATATACGTAAAAACTACTGAAAAAAGTCTTCCTATTGTTATTTTAATCAAAAATGTAGCAATATGCAATAGCGGAAGCAAAAAAATAGTGTAAATTTTTCTTAAAATATATTTTACAAACCTTATTATCTTTTCAGAACATGCAATAACCAATCTGCCAACGGTCTTATAATAAATATAAAATCCCGCCAACGCGCCAAAAAGCGCCAAAGCACGAAATTTTCCTGAGTTCGTGTAAAAAATAAATATACATACAACTATAGAACATATCAAAGAATACAGTATATCTTCAAATGCAATAATCGCTACTTCTACTCTTTCGCGTATATTATTACTTTTCTTACCAACAGAATATGATACTCTTCTGATTCGAAAAAAATCATATACAACACCAAGAAACACTCCCAAAACAAGAGAGATAAAAAGAATATATAACAGTCTTTCCTGTGATACGTTCATTATCTGCTCTTTCTGCCGAAAAAGCCTTTTTTGGTCGGTTCTGACTCGTCTTCATACATAATTTCGGAAATATT
Source organism: Eubacteriales bacterium (assembly GCA_045649165.1). GTDB lineage: Bacteria > Bacillota > Clostridia > Oscillospirales > CAG-272 > RGIG1995. The sequence goes on from JAZRPI010000199.1 coordinate 2,832, forward strand.
TCCTTCAATAACAACATTTCCCGATTCAAGAGAAAGTACCTGTATATGCAAATCAGTTCCGTTTATTTCAAGTCTGCCCATTACGGTATCTAAAACAACCGACATATCATCAAAGCTGATTACGTCTTTTATACCGTCTAACATAAGTTTTTTTCTGTTTTCAAGTCTGATAGAATGCTTGTTTGAATCCATTACATTTCCTCCGATATATTTTCAGTTAAATATATGCAGAGAAACCGTTTTATATTCAGCTTTATTCAATTACTTCATACAAAGATGACGCTTCCTGTTTCTTTGTAGTTTCCTTTACGTCAAGTACTCTTATTTTAAGTTTTCTTTCGCCAAACGTAACTTCAATTATATCGTTTTCTTTTACATTATAAGAAGCCTTGGCGCTCTTGCCGTTTACAGTAACGTGTGCCGCATCGCAAGCGTCATTCGCTACCGTTCTTCTTTTTATTATTCTTGATACCTTTAAATATTTGTCAACTCGCATTTTTTACCCCTATAATTTCGAAATCCCCCGAAAGTGTCGTCTTCGGGGGACTCAAAACATTCAAATTCAATTATTTGTTGAGGAGAGCTTTGATAGCCTTACCTGCTTTGAATGCAAGACTCTTTGATGCGGGAATCTTCATTTCCTGCTTTGTGTGAGGGTTGATACCTGTTCTAGCTGCACGAGTCTTAACTTCAAATGTACCAAATCCAACGAGCTGAACCTTATCGCCTTCTACAAGAGCTTCTGTGATGCCTTCAACTACAGCTGTAACTGCTGCTTCTGCATCCTTCTTCTTAAGTCCTGTTTTCTTTGCAACTGCATCGATAAGTTGTGACTTTGTCATAGTTAATTTACCTCTTTTCATTTTTTTAAGTATTACTCAAAAGTATGTATCTCTAAGTGTTAGTATAACAAACATTCCCAAAATAATCAATAGTTTTTACAAAAAAACTATGTATTTTATCCATTATTTTGATAATTTTTAAACTTTTTATGTTTTTTGTGTTCAATCTTTATCAAAAATATGTTCATATTATAATTCTGATAAAAACTTTTCACATTTTTTCTGAAGCGCAAGTTCCGGGTCAATTTTATTTTTCTTTGCTATTACGGCAAGTTCAAAAAGCATATTTCCTATTTTTTCTTCGTTAACTTCTTCTAACTCTAAGCTACATTCTATATCAATATTATTCTTACTTGCCTTGCTTGCATATTTTGAAGCCAACATAAGCGCAGGAAGAGCCTTACATACACCGTCAAGCTGTTCTTTCAACGTTTCTCTGTTTTTTGAATTTTGTTTTATATTATCCCAGTTTGTAAGTACTTCATCAACAGAGTTAACCTTTACGTCTCCAAAGATATGTGGATGACGTTCAATCATCTTTTTGCATACGCCCGTGCATACGTCGTCAAAATTAAATCTATTTTCTTCTTCAGCTATTCTTGAATGGAACATAACCTGCAACAAAACGTCGCCAAGCTCTTCAACAAGCATTTCATCGCTTTCCATATCAATAGCTTCAGCAGTTTCATAAGCTTCTTCAAGTAAATCCTGTCTGATTGTCTTATGTGTCTGTACTCTGTCCCAAGGACAACCATTTTCCGAACGAAGAATGGTCATTATCTTTCTTAAGTCATCTGCATTATATTTATCCTTGGATTTCATATACTCAATAATTTCCTTCATTTTGTCCTCACATAAGTTTCATTTTATGAAGAAGTCCGTATAACTTTTCTCCCTTAGGCATCATCATTACTTCTTCTTTTGTAATAGCCTTGAATAACAGTACTGCAATACCGTATACCAATACGGCTACGCAAATTGCAATAAGTGTTGCAATTTTTTCGTGATAAGATTCAACAACTTTGTAAGCTACCATAGCTGCTAAAACACAAGGAACTGCCGAAATAAAGGGTTTGAAGAATACACTCTTGAAATCGGGTACAAGTCCTGTTTTCTTGGCGATAAAAATAAAGTTCATTACTGCTATCGTCATATAACAAAGCAACGTTCCCATGGGAGCACCAAACATTTCAAAGCCTATTCTCATAAAGATAAATGACATTACAACCTTTACAACAGCACCAGTTGCCATAGATATAATAGGAAGTCTTTCGTTGTTTGTTGCCTGTAATATAGCATTTGTAACAGAAAGCATACCTACAAAGAATACCGCAATAGCAAGAACTGAAAGCAAGGGGGCTGCCATTTCAACAGACTCTTTATTCTTGAAAAGAAGACTGAGTATAGGTTTCGACAATACCGACAAACCTAAAGCTGACGGAATAGCAAGAAGCGATGCAATCTTCAAAGAACTTGTCATTACTTCCTTTGCCTTTTCAATGTTGTTTTCAGCCAATGCTGACGATACGTATGGTACTATTGAACAAGAAATCGGATAAATAAGTACTGTGGGCATATTATACATAGGTACAGCCAAAGTTGAATAGTTACCAAACATAGCTGCCGCTACTTCTTTTGTATAGCCCAATGTCTGAAGTGTTCTCTGTATTACAACCGTATCAATCAAATCTGCAATACTCATTACAGAAGAGCTTATCGAAATCGGAATTGCTATAATAAACAATGCTTTTATAATAGTAGATATTTTTCTTACCGGTGCATCTTCCACTTCAACAAACTCAGCATCAAATGAAGCAGATTTGAAGAATACACGGTGCAACACAATATACGCTGTTCCCGCAAAAACACCTAAAGTAAGACCTAACAATGCGTATGCTGCAATTACAGGCAAAGTATAGCCTTTGTTAATTGCATAAGACGCGAATAAAATACCAAGTACAAGTTTTCCCAAAGATTCAAGAACTTCAGATACCGCTGTGGGTAACATATTCTGATAGCCTTGGAAATATCCCCTGATTGCACTGCATATACAAATAAAAAACAAAGTAGGCGCTATTGCAAGTATACATATATATGCAGGTTCATTTCCCATAAGAGCAGCAAAGCCTTTTGAGCCTAATGCCATAATGCCTGTGCCTATTGCACCGATTACAAAAAACAAAGTAACCGCTGACTTAAATATAGCTTTTACTTCTTTTTTGTTCCCTTGCGCTCTCGCTCTTGAAACGAGAATAGATACAGCAACAGGCAGTCCGCCCGTTGATACAAGATAGAATGCTGTATAAATTCTATACGCCGAGTTAAAATATCCCATTCCTTCGTCACCGAGAAGATTGTGCAAAGGAATCTTATATATCAGACCGATTACCTTAACCAAAAGGTTTGCGATAGTCAGAATTAAAACGCCTGAAAAAAATAGATTGTTTCTGTTTTTTACCTTAGTTGCCAATATATTCACTCTTCTTTCTGTAATAATCAGTTACTCTTGAAAACCCTTTGCAAGACTTTTCATTTCATATTTTAACTTTTCAATATCAATAGTCTTGAATTCATTGTTTTCATAAAGAATCTGTCCGTCAACCATATTAAAACAAACGTCTGATGAGTTTGCGCTGTATACAAAAGAATATACAGGCGAGAATGACGGAATATTATTTATTGAATTCATATCAAGCATTATAATATCTGCTTTGTTACCCACTTTTAGTGAGCCGCATTTTTCTCTATTCTGAGATATTGCACCATTTATCGTGGCAAGTTCAATAATTTGTTCTGCCTTGACTGATGACGGATTTCTATCCGTTCCCTTTTGTAAAAGTGCCGCAAGGTAAATCTCTTTCATAATATCAAGAGTATTGTTTGATGCAGAACTGTCTGTTCCAAGAGCAACGTTTAGACCCTTATTGAGCATTGCAGAAAGTCGCATAATTCCACTTCCAAGTTTCAGATTACTTGCAGGATTATGTACTGCCGTAGAATTATATTTTTTGAGAATATCAATATCTTCATCAGTTACCCACACACAATGAGCAAATGATGTAGGACTTTCAAGAATACCGTATTTTTCAAAAAATCCTGTGGGTGTTACACCGTGTCTTCCAATACATTCATTATGTTCTTTCTCTGTTTCGGAAAGATGAATCTGAAAAGCAATTCCCTTTTCTTTGGCATATTCTGCACACATTTTTGTCATCGACGGAACGTTTGTATATTCTGCATGCAGAGAAAAATCAACCTTTAGTCTATCGTTAAATGTATTGTGATACTCTTCAAAAAGCTTTACAGATTCCAAAAAGCGCGTATCTTTAGCATTATCTGCATTGTCATCAAAAGAAACAATAGAACGGCTTATGTTCGCCTTTATGCCCGTTTCGCCTACCGCTTGTGCTGTTTGGTCACAGAAGTAGTACATATCTGAAAATGAGCAAATGCCATTCTTAATCATTTCTGCAATAGCAAACTTTGAACTTGTATAAACAATTTCAGGAGTCAGTCTGTCTTCAGCAGGAAAAATTCTTTCATTCAGCCATCTGTCAAGCGGCAAATCTTCGCCGTAACCGCGTAAAAACTGCATTGCTGAATGTGTATGACAGTTATAAAGTCCAGGAGCAATAAACTTATTCTTTGTATCTATTACTCTGTCAAACTGTCCTTCGGGCTTTTCGCTTCCAATATACGTTATATATTCATTTTCAACTACAATATATTTTTCTCCGAGACCAAGAACAGTAGCCTTGTCAAAAAGTATCTTCATATATTTCTCCGTCTGTAAATCAGCCTAAAAATTCATGGTATACCGACTTTTCGGGTAAATATTCCGGGCTGATTTCAAAAAAGTTTTTCATCTTATTCTTAATTTCTTCCGCTTTGTGATAAAACTCGTGTCTTTCATCAATATGAGAAAGCAATCTTTCCACTTCGTTTTTTATCATAAAGGGCTCGTATTCCATAAAAGAGTCAATCTCTATATCATAAATTCCTTCAAAAGGAAGAATGTGTAAATCTTCGTTCTCAGAAACACCTTTCCACATATCAAAAGTAAGTTCAGGCGGTGCATTTCTGAATTTTGCATCCCTTATCATTCTTCGTAAGAATCTTACCTGTCTTTTCGTGAAAAAACTTCCGTTTACTTCAACGTCTGTTGCAACAGATATTTGCACACTCTTATAATCTGTATGAATATGACTTGTAATTTCGGGATATACGGCCTGTATTCCTTCTAAGATAATACACGAATATTCAGATGAATCAAATTCAACACAAGACACTCTTTCGCCAACTTCAAAGCTATACTTGGGAAGCATAACGGTTTTATTCGCAAGAATTCCATCAATACATTCTTCAAAGTAATCAAGGTCAATAGACAAAGCAGAATCATAGTCTACCTTTTCAAGTCCCCTTTGCTTTGACTCGATTGAAAGCGTGTTTCTCGACTTATAAAAGTCATCGATAGAAATAACTCCGACCTTTCTGCCCGAGTGTTCCAATGCAGTAATAAATCTTGATGCTGTGGTTGTTTTTCCCGAGCAAGTAGGCCCGGAAAGCGTTACTATCTTGCAATCAGACTCCATTATTTTTTCTGCCGCATTTTTCAACTGTTCTTCAAATTCATCTTCGCATTTTTGAACAAATATTCTTTTTTCATCTTCGGACATTGGATTCAGTGAATACGTGTATTTTCTCATAATTAACCTCAATTATTTTCTTCAAAAAAGTCAGTTATTTCCTTGAAAATACTGTCGATTTTACCCTCTTCTTTGTTCATATCAAGATATTCGTAAGGATACTTGGGGAAAGCAACTCGTTTCATCGTCTTATTTTCCTTTGAAATAAGCTTTGTCACTCCGCCCGCGCCACAAGCAAACACAGAATGCACGTCTTCCATCATATAGATATTATAAAGTCCTTCACTTCCGGGCTTTGCATATCCAACGTTTTCAAGATTGCCTACCGTGTTCTTCTGTCTGTATATATAATAAGGAACGTATCCCGCATTTCTCGTTTTTACAAGCGCGTAAGATACACTCTTCGGCGTATCTCCACCACCGCGAGAGTAAATATCTGAACTGTGCCTTAATATATCAGCCGACTTCTTTACGCAAAACGTGTGTACGGTTACGTTATCAGGCGCAAGTTTCAGAATTGCATCAACAGTTTTGGAAAATCCGGGGAAAGTATCGCCCGGAAGACCCGCAATAAGGTCTGTATTTATATATTTTATGCCACTTTCTCTTGCAATATTATAAGCATTGTAAAAATCTTCAGCAGTATGCTTTCTTACAATCTGCTTAAGAACGTTGTCGTTTAAAGTCTGTGGGTTTATGCTTACTCTTGTTACACCGTATTTAGCGGCAACATCAAGTTTTTCCTTGGTTACGGTATCAGGTCTGCCAGCTTCAAGAGTAAATTCTTTGAGAGAATTAACATCTACCTTTTCTGCTATCTTAGCCAAAAGGTCTTCAAGCTGATGCTCGTCTAAGGTAGTAGGTGTTCCACCACCTATATAAACGGTTACAACCTTTTTACCAACCTTTTCAATAGTATCAAACATTCTGTCAATATCAGACTTAAGTCTTTCAAGATAGTCTGGTATAAGAGACAAAAGTCTTGGTGTTGCATACGAAACAAATGAACAGTAAGCACACCTTGACGGACAGAACGGTATTGATATGTAAACGGAACAAGCGTTATCTTCGGTAGATTCGATTATATCTTTTTCAATAGATGCTATTTCAGTTACAAGCGTTGATTTCTTGGGATTGAGAAAATATTCCTTTTCAAGAGTTTTTTTAACAGCCGCAAAATCCATTCCTGAGTCAAGCATTTCTGCCGCAATCTTGGCTGGTCTTACCCCTGTCAATATTCCCCAAGGCGGAACTGTTCCAAAAAATCTTTTTCCCGCTTCAAATACAGCTATACCAACTGCAATTTTTGCTGTTCTTGTCTTTGTATAATTCTTTTTATATTTTTCAAATCTTGAACCTGTCTTCATTTTTGTATCAAGCTTGATTGACGCAAATGCTTCAACACCCGTTTCTGCTTCGCGTAAACTTACCTGTACAACAGGTACTCCCCTTGACTCTTCTTCCCCAATGGAAAATTTTGCACCGGGAAAGAACAGCATACACAAAGACTGGACATAATATTTATTTATGTTTCCTTCTGTTCTTACTATCATTTTTCATTCCTGCTTTTTTTCATTTCGTTACTGTCAAGAATTATAGTCACAGGACCGTCGTTTATAAGGCTTACTTTCATATCACCACCAAAAATACCTTTTTCAACAACAAATCCTTTTTCTGCAAGTGTATCATTGAATAATTCATATAATCTGTTTGCTTCTTGTGGGGGTGCAGCATTCATATAGTCAGGTCTGTTCCCACGTCTGCAATCAGCGCACAATGTAAACTGCGATACGGACAGAATACTTCCCTGTACGTCGGCAATACTCAGATTCATTTTTCCGTTTTCATCTTCAAAAATACGCATCTTGCTTATTTTTTCAGCTAATGCTAATGCTTCATTTTCAGTATCGCCCTTTGCAACACCGACAAGCAGCAAAAAACCTTGGCCTATCTGTCCAACGATATTTCCGTCAACTTCAACAGATGCATTTTTCACTCTTTGTATAACAATTTTCATTTATTCACCGTATTATCAGGTATAGCCACGTACAATGTCGTTTACGTGCTTAACCGTCTTAAGTCTTGAAACAATAGATTTATAGTGGTCAAGGTTCTTACAACCGACAACTATGTTTATCACAATCTCATCGTTTGGTTTCGCCTGAGTGTTAATTTGAAGAAGTGTTACTTTCATTTCTGCCAATATAGTTGTTATATCAGCAAGAAGAGTCATACTGTTTGTCGCATAAATCTTCAATACTGCTTCAAACACACCGCCGCCCTGAGTCATAGACGGCATATCCCAATATGCGCTTACCCAACGGTCGTTGTATTCTTCTTTAATAATATTTGATTCAACGTTAGGGCAGTCTCTCTTATGGATAGATATACCGTAACCCTTTGTAATAAAGCCGATAATTGAATCTCCGGGCAAAGGATTACAACACTTGGCAAACTTAACCTGACAGTCTTCAACGCCGTCAACAATTACGCCGCCTGTATTCTTGCGAATCTGTTTTGGCTGAACCTTTGTAATATCAAACTTCTTATTATTGTTTTCATCAGCCTTTACAACTCTGTCAAACTCATCTCTGAGTTTTGTAGAAATCTTGGAAATGCTGAGACCACCGTAACCGATTGTATTATAAAAGTCGTCAAGAGTCTGCACACCGAGTCTGCTTGATACGTTTGTAAGTACTTCGTCGCGCTGTTCGTCAGTATAGAATCTTTCATACTTTCTGAATTCTTTTTCAATTTCAGCCTTACCGACAATAATATTTTCAGCCTTACGTTCTTTCTTGAACCACTGACGTATTTTTGTTCTTGCTTCTGATGTTTTTACTATCTTAAGCCAGTCTCTGCTCGGTCCTTTTGCACCCGATGAAGTCAGAATTTCAACAATTTCACCATTCTTGGGAATTCTGTCAATAGGCACAATAGCACCATTAATTTTTGCACCAACCATTTTGTTACCAACAGCCGAATGTATGGCGTATGCAAAGTCAATAACAGTTGAGCCATAAGGCAGAGTAATAACGTCGCCTTTAGGAGTAAATACAAACGTTTCATCATGGAATATGTCAATCTTGAGCATATCCATAAATTCGTCAGAGTTGCCCGAATAGTCCTGACTTTCAATAATCTTGGCTATCCAGTTGAGCTTTTCGTCAATTTCTTCCTTGCTTTTTTCGCCTGTCTTATACTTCCAATGCGCCGCGATACCGTATTCAGCAACGTGGTGCATTCCCCAAGTTCTTATCTGAACTTCAAAGGGTACGCCGTCGCGTCCGATTACAGTAGTATGAAGTGAACGGTAAAGATTAGGTTTCGGAGTTGAAATATAGTCCTTAAATCTTCCTGGTATGGACTTAAACATATCGTGAATTATACCCAAAACGGTATAACATTCAAGTTCTGTATCAACTATTACACGCAAAGCATAAAAATCGTATATCTCATCAAACTGCTTGTTGTGTTCAAACATCTTCTTGTACGTGCTGTAAACAGACTTTATTCGTCCGTCAAGAGTGAACTTTATACCATTTTCAGTAAGCTTCTCAGCAATATAGTTTCTCGCTCTGTCAAGAAAGTCCTTATTCTGTCCGTACTTTGTCTGAATGCTCTGATTTACTTCTTCATAACCAATCGGGTCAAGATACTGAAGAGATATATTTTCAAGCTCGTGGTTAATCTTCTGCATACCAAGTCTGTGAGCTAGCGGCGCATAAACGTACATAGTTTCAAGCGCAGTTACTCTCTGCTTCTT
>JAZRPI010000200.1:0-1816 GCA_045649165.1 Eubacteriales bacterium
GTATGTTTTAATTAGAAGATGTCAGAATTTATTCCACCGCTTGAAATACTTATTGAACAGTTTCAGCGTTTGCCCGGTATTGGAAGAAAGACCGCGCAAAGACTCGCTTTTTCTATCATTGATTCAGAAGAAGAAAACGTAATCAAATTTGCAGAAGCATTACTTAATGCAAAAAAGAACATACACTACTGCCCTTCTTGTTATAACTTCAGTGAAGGGGGACTCTGTTCTGTTTGTGCAAATGAAGAAAAAGACCAATCTGTTATTTGTGTTGTAGAAGACGCAAAGGTGCTTCTGGCTATTGAAAAAGTCAAGGGCGCAAACAGATATAACGGACTTTACCACGTGCTTCACGGCGTCATTTCGCCTTTAGACGGAATTGGTCCCGAACAGCTCAAGATAAAAGAGCTGCTTGAAAGAGTGCAGAACACTGAAATCAAAGAAGTTATAATAGCTACAAACCCGTCTGTTGAAGGCGAAGCTACGGCTATGTATATATCAAAACTGCTTAAGCCGTTTGGTATAAAGATTACCCGTCTTGCATTCGGTATTCCTGCGGGCGGCGACTTGGAATACACAGACGATATGACACTTCTCTACGCTTTGCAAGGCAGACGCGAATTATAAAAAAATGAAAAGGACACTTTTTTAGTGTCCTTTTTTTATATTAGTTTTTAAATACCCACTTTTTCTGGATTACGTAACTGCAGATAAACAAGAATGTGTCTATAACGATTTTTACAACTGTTGTGAGCCACGCTGTATCAGCGTTTACAAGCTTTGCAACAAGTGTTACAAGACCTGCTGACAAAAGCATCTGCGGAATACAAAGAGCGTAATATTTTATCAAAGTTTTTGCATTTGAGCTATTGTTTCCAAATACAAGCTTTTTGTTGAATGTATAATTGAATATTGATGAGCCTATTCTTGCTATTACAGTTGAAATAACTGTCGCTGCTTTAAGTGAGCCGAATATGAGCATAAGCAAGAAAAACAGCACGTTGTCAATCAAGAATGAACCTATTGAAGAGAGAATGTATTTGAGTATCTGCTTATAAATTCTTATAGAGTCTTTAATCGGGTCAAAATGCGACGTTGCGTTTTCGTCTATGTATACGGTCTGTATTTCAACTTCGCCGAATGGAATATTATTCTTGCCAAAATCAAGAAGCATATTCGTTTCATATTCGTATCTTTCGCCTTTTGTCTTTACAAAAACAGGGAGTGTTTCTGCGGGAAATGCTCTTAACCCTGTCTGTGTATCGGAAATTCTCAGACTGCAAGCTGACAAGAACATAAACGAAGTAATTCTGTTACCCATTTTACTTCTCGGCGGAACTTCAGGCTTTGAGAAATCTCTTACACCTAAAATAACCTTATTGTCCTGAACCATTCTTTCAGCGCAGTTTCTTATATCTGTTGCAAGATGCTGTCCGTCGCCGTCAGCAGTAACAACACCCGCGCCATTTCTGTTTTCTATATAATATTCAAAAGCAGTCTTAAGAGCTCTTCCCTTGCCTTTGTTTACTTCGTGTACAAGTACAGTTACCTGTTCAAGTGGTCTTATTTCATCGAAATATTTATTAAAAGATTGTCCACCACCGTCATCAACGACAATTATGTCCTGAAAACCAATATCAATCAATCCCTTGACAACACCAAAAAGCTTGTCGTCGGGCTTGTATGACGGTAAAATAACCGATACGTCTCTGTATGTTTTCATAAAGCTGAAATTCCTTTCATTTTACTGCATTTTTATAAGAGTCTGACAAAAATTCGTCAGAAATTGTATTTGATACGTAACCGCGAAGCTGAG
>JAZRPI010000201.1:0-4312 GCA_045649165.1 Eubacteriales bacterium
TGCGTATGAACACAAAAATCATAGGCAAACAAAAGGCAATGCTTGATACAAGCGAAGATAGGAAATGTCTTGAAGAATTAGTTGCAATAAAGGAGAAATACTATGGCTAACGTTGAAAAAATGTATAGTTTTCTGAATGAATCTGTTCCTTGTGAATTATCTTGCGAATGGGATAATGACGGAAGAATGTGTATATCTGACGTAAACAGGGAAGTAAAGAAATTGCTTATATGCCTTGACGTAAGCGAAGACGCTGTCGACTATGCAATAGACAATAACTTTGACTGCATAGTTTCTCATCATCCTTTGGTGTTTAATCCGCTTAGTAGAATAGACATAAATGACAACGTTTGCAGAAAGCTTTGCAAACTTATAAAAAACGATATAGCGGTATTTTCATTCCACACAAGACTTGACAAAGTAAGTGGCGGAGTAAACGACGCTTTGGCTGATATAATAGGGCTTAGAGATATTAAAGATTTTTCCGACGTCGGAAGAATGGGAAGCATAAAAGAAACAAATCTTGTTGAATTTGCAAAAGACTTCAAAGAAAAGATAAACGCTGACAGAATAGTTTACGTTGATGCAGGTAAAGACGTTTCAAAGATAGCGATTGTAGGCGGAAGCGGCAAGGGATACTTAGCCGAAGCTAAGGAATATGGCTGCGATACTTTTATTACGGGAGAAATGCCTTATAACTGCGAACACGAAGCGAAAGAACTCGGAATAAATCTTATATGCGGCGGACATTATTTCACGGAAAACGTTGTATGCAACAGGCTTTCTTTGCTTATAAAAAACTTTGACGAAAACGTGTATACAGAAATATTTGAATCTAACCCTTCTTTTGTGTTGTGACCGAGTAAAATTTACGTAAAAATGTTTACAAAACAGGCTTAATTGTTTATAATATTGTAGTGAGATATTAGATAGAAAAATTTAGGAGGATTCCCTTGATTATACAACTTGAAGAAGCAAAACGCGAGCTTATGAGACTTGATGGAGAGATTGACGAGCTCGGAAATGCGATGAAAATAGAAGAACTCAAGGTTAACGTTGCTAACCTTGAAGAAAAGACCTTGGCGCCTGATTTCTGGAACAGTACAGATTCAAGTACGATTCTGCAGCAGATAAAGTCGATGAAAGATAAGCTTGAAGCATACGAAAATCTTAAAAAACGATGCGATGACGCTGTTGTTTTGGCTGAAATGGGCCTTGAAGAAAACGATGAGAGTGTTCTTGAAGAAGTTTTGGGCGAACAGAATGCAATTACAGAAGAAATTGAAACAAGACGAATAGCAACATTGCTTTCGGGCGAATATGATAAAAATAACGCGATTGTTTCATTCCACCCCGGTGCCGGCGGTACTGAAGCTCAGGACTGGGCGCAGATGCTTTACCGTATGTATACGCGTTGGGGCGAACGTCACGGCTATAACGTTAAGCTTATAGACTGGCTTGATGGCGATGAAGCGGGACTCAAGAGCGCTACTATTATGATTGAGGGCGAAAACGCTTACGGATATCTTAAGGGCGAAAACGGTGTACACCGTTTGGTAAGAGTATCTCCCTTTGACTCATCGGGCAGAAGACATACTTCTTTTGCATCAGTTGAAGTTATGCCTGAATTTGAAGATGACGGCAAAATCGAAATCAAGGATGAAGAACTTGAAATAACAGCACACCGTTCAAGTGGTGCCGGTGGTCAGCACGTAAATAAGACTGACTCTGCGATCAGAATTCTTCACATACCTACTGGTATCGTAGTTGGCTGTCAGACAGAAAGAAGCCAGCTTCAGAACAAGGAAACTGCTTTGAAAATGCTCAAGGCAAAGCTTATGGAAATCAAAGAAAGAGAAAAGCTTGACAAGATTGAAGATATCAAGGGTGTCAAGACTAATATTGAATGGGGCGCGCAAATAAGGTCTTACGTATTTATGCCTTACACACTTGCGAAAGATACAAGAACGGGTTATGAAGACGGAAATATTTCTGCCGTAATGGACGGAGAAATTGACGGATTTATAAACGCATACCTTAAATCACAGGCTCAGATATAATTTGTTCAAGGAGTAAATGATATGTATAAGAAAACAGCTTTTTATGCAGGAATAACTTTGGTTGTTCAGTCATTCACAATGGCTGTGTTGTTTTTCCTTACCTTTGCAAAGAAAAAGAATGTTGCATCAGTTTTGCTTGCGCTCTCTGCCGCAGGTGGTATTGCGGGTGGAATATTGCTTTATAAACATGCAAAGTCAGTAAAGAGAGAAGAAGATTTGTTGGCAAGTTTTCTCGGTGACGATGAATATGAATATTGTGACGGAGATATGGAAATTCTTACTGACGAATATGTTGACGAAGCAGAATTCTGCTGATAAAATGGAGATTGTTAAAAATGAGTAAGTATTTGGAAAAAGCATTAGAGCTTCATTCAATGGGATATAACTGTGCTCAGGCGGTCGCTTGTGCATTTGCAGACAAGACCGATATTGACGATGTTGTTTTGTATAAATTATCCGAAGGCTTTGGCGCGGGAATGGGCAACAGAAACAACGTATGCGGCGCTTTGTCGGGTGCTGTTATGTTGGCAGGGCTTGTAGAAAGTACAGGCGATATAAACAAACCCAGCAAGGCTGATACTTATAAAAAGTCAGGCGAAATTGCTGAGATTTTTGAAGAAAAATGCGGTGCTGTTGCTTGCTGCGATATAAAGGGACTGAAAACAGGAAAGCCTACAGTATCCTGCGATGAATGCATAAGAGTGGCTGTTAAAGCAGTTGAAGAAATACTTTTTGCAGAATAATATTGGTAAAAACGGTACATAGTTTATGAAATTAAAGAAATTAAGAGCAGGTTTTATGCTCATGATAGCGGCACTCGTTTGGGGTGCTGCTATGTCATTTCAAAGTGAGGGTATGCAGCACGTAGGCCCATTGACCTTTCAAGCGGTAAGGTTTTTGCTTGGCGGAACGGTGCTTTTGCCTGCAGTATTTATATTAGGTAAAAAAGACCCAGGCGCAGACAGGGAAGACTATAATCCCAAAGGAGTATTCTGGGGTGGAGCTGTATGCGGATTCTTTCTTATGGTTGCTTGTACGCTTCAGCAATTTGGAATACTTTACACAACTGTGGGAAAAGCAGGTTTTCTGACAAGCCTTTATATAATAGTAATTCCTATACTTGGAATTTTCCTGAAAAAGAAAATAGGTCTCAACGTATGGCTGAGTGTTGTACTTGCTATGGTGGGGATGTATCTTCTTTGTATGAAAGAATCGCTCGTTCTGTCAAAAGGCGATACGCTCGTGTTTGTATGTGCGTTTATTTTCTCTTTTCAGATAATGGCTGTTGACAAATATGCATCTATTTATAACGCATTGAAGTTATCATGTATACAGTTTTACGTATGTGGAATATTGTCTTTGGTTGTAATGTTTGTTTTTGAAAAGCCCGATATTTCAAGCATTCTTACGGCATGGCTGCCTATACTTTACACAGGTGCTGCTTCGTGCGGTATAGGGTATACTTTCCAGACAATTGCACAGAAAGATTTACAGCCTGCAATAGCTTCGATTATAATGAGTCTTGAGTCGGTGTTTGCGGCATTGTTTGGTTGGATATTGCTCGGACAGAAAATGTCTGTAAGAGAAATAATCGGTTGTTTTGTAATGTTTGCTGCAATTACTATTGCTCAGCTTTTTGATTCGAACGAAAAAAAGGCATAAAGAAAACCCATCAAGTTTAACCTTGATGGGTTGTTTTTTTGTTTTTAATCAATATACGCCAATTGTCCAGTTGTCAGTAGGAACAAAGCCGAGAACGTAACGCTTGAGAGCGATAACGTCAAGTACGTCAATTGTATCGTCATAGTTGAAGTCTGCAAGGTCTTTCTGTTCTTCTGTCAAAACTTTGTTACCGGTAATTGACTGCATAACAGCGATAACGTCACCGTCGTCAACCTTTCCGTCATTTGAAAAGTCATACAAAGCATTGAAAGCAACAATTGATAAGCTTACCAATACAATAACAGAAATTGAAATTATAAGAAAAAGCGGGAGCTTTTTGATTGATTTTTTCATCATCTAAATCCTTCCATAGCAGAATTATCTTGATTAATTTTAACATATATATTTCCTTTTGTCAATCAAATCTTAGCAAATTATCAATAGTAAATAATAATAACCAATAGTAACAGCAGAATAATAGTTGTTTTTGTGTATAATATTTTCGAAAATGTATTGCAATTTGTAAATACTTGTGTTATAATAACCCTTGTTCAAATAATGTTTATTAATTGATTTATCATAAAACTGGA
>JAZRPI010000202.1:0-5036 GCA_045649165.1 Eubacteriales bacterium
CAAAAAGTTGTCTGACACTACAACTTCTGTATTATTAAAAAGCTTCGACGAATATTCATTCATAAACAGTCTGCCAAGAGATGACATTTCAATAATTTTTTCTGTCACAGCAGAATCTCTGCTCTGCCGTCTTTTGTTGAATGTCATTCCCATTCTGTCATCAACACATATAAATACAGTCATACATTCACCCCTGACAATATTATACAACAAATAGTATTTTTTTACAACATATAGCTTAATCATTTTCACATACCCCTTGAGTAAGTTTTCTTTGTCCGCTTTTTGAAAAAAGCTTGGCAAAAACTTTACTCAAACAGTTTGCGAAAACTCTTTATATAAACCCATTGTGCAAGTTTTCTTTGCCTACTTTCTTTCGAAAAAGAAAGTAGGTGCTAAGCTTTCTTTTAAGAAAGCGGAAAAAAGAAAGTAGGCGAAAAAAAGCCACTTTGCAAAAACAAAGTGGCTTTTTAATTATCTTTTGTTAAGCTATGAGCTTATGCAAGGTTAGCTTCGAGTGTAGCGAGTTCTGCATAAAGTTCTGCAGGAACTGTGTCGCCAATCTTAGCATAGAATTCCTTGATACCGCCGATTTCTTCTCTCCATACAGCCTTGTCAACTGTGAGAAGTTCTTTTACAACGTCGATGTCGATGTTAAGACCTTCAATGTTGATGTCTTCAGCCTTAGGAACAAAACCGATAGGTGTTTCAACAGCGTCTACCTTGCCTTCGCAACGAGCGAGAATCCAAAGAAGAACACGCATATTGTCACCGAATCCGGGCCAAATGAAGTTGCCTTCATCGTCTGTACGGAACCAGTTAACGTTGAAGATAAGGGGCTTGTTTGTAACCTTTGTGCCCATTTCAATCCAGTGCTTGAAGTAGTCGCCCATGTTGTAGCCTGTGAAAGGAAGCATAGCCATCGGGTCACGACGAACTACACCTACAGCACCTGCTGCAGCTGCTGTTGTTTCAGAAGCCATGATTGAACCTACGAATACACCGTTGTTCCAGTTACGTGACTGGTATACAAGCGGAGCAGTCTTAGCACGTCTACCACCAAATACGATAGCAGAAATCGGAACACCTGCGGGATTGCTGAATTCAGAAGAAATGCAGGGGCAGTTGATTGCCATAGAAGTAAATCTTGAGTTGGGGTGAGCACCGCAAGTAGATTTGTCCTTCTTGTCATACTTCTTGTAATCCCATGTGTTACCCTTCCAGTCAACAGCGTTTGCGGGAGGATTGTTGTCAAGGCCTTCCCACCATACTGTGTTGTCGTCAAGGTTGTGAACAACGTTTGTGAAGATTGTTTCACGCATTGTTGTCTTGAGAGCGTTGGGGTTAGACTTGTCGTTTGTACCGGGAGCAACACCGAAGAAACCGTTTTCGGGGTTAACTGCCCAGAGTCTGCCGTCAGCACCAACACGGAGCCAAGCAATATCGTCACCTACGCACCATACTTTGTAACCCTGTTTACCGTAAATTTCGGGGGGAATAAGCATAGCAAGGTTTGTCTTACCACAAGCTGAGGGGAATGCTGCAGAAATATACTTGATTTCGCCATTGGGGAATTCAATGCCGAGAATAAGCATATGTTCAGCCATCCAGCCTTCTTTTTTGCCGAGGTAAGATGCAATACGGAGAGCAAAGCACTTCTTACCGAGAAGAACGTTGCCGCCGTAACCTGAGTTGATTGACCAAATTGTATTATCCTGAGGGAAGTGTACAATGTATCTGTTTTCTTCGTCAAGGTCAGCTCTTGCGTGGAGACCCTTGATAAAGCCTGCATAATCATCGGGAAGAGCTTCAAGAACTGTCTTGCCAACTCTTGTCATGATAAGCATATTGAGTACAACGTAAATAGAGTCTGTAAGCTCAATACCAATTTTTGCGAAGTCAGAACCTACAACGCCCATTGAGTAAGGAATAACATACATTGTTCTTCCCTTGTATGAGCCTTTGTAAAGCTTTCTGAGCTTTTCATACATTTCTGCAGGAGCCATCCAGTTGTTCAAAGGACCTGCTTCTTCTTTTGTTTCTGTACAAATAAATGTACGGTTTTCAACACGTGCTACGTCGTTGATTGCTGTACGGTGCAAGTAACAGCCGGGGAGCTTATCCTGGTTGAGCTTGATGATTTCAGATGTTGAGCAAGCTTCTTCGCGAAGAGCTTCTCTCTGTTCATCAGAGCCATCAATCCAAACGATTTTGTCAGGACAAGTGAGTTCAGCCATTTCCTTAATCCACTCGTTTACATACTTGTTTGTTGTCATTTTCTTGCCTCCAAGATTGATATATTATTTTTTGTTCTTTATGATTTATAACAAAAGGCTTAGTTGCCTTTTTGTATACGTCTTATCTCGTCCGAAAGTCTTGCAAATTCTTCTATTCCAAGTCTTTCGCCCCTTATGTTTACGTCGAGTCCTATCGACGTAACGGCATTCGATATCTGTTCTTTGCTTATATCCACCTTACCGTTCAAAGCGTTAACCAGAGTCTTGCGTCTTTGTTCAAAAGCAGCTCTTATTACGCTGAAAAACAGTCTTTCATCACACACCTGTACAGGCGGCTTTTCATAAAGGCTTATCTGTATTACAGCCGAGTCAACCTTAGGAGCCGGCATAAAATTACCCGCCGAAACGTTGAACAGCTTTTCCACCTTGCCATAATAGCTTACCGATGCTGTAACCGCGCCATAGTCTGAGCTTTCAGGTCCTGCGCACAGCCTGTCTGCAACTTCTTTCTGTACCATAAATGTCATCTTTTTGAAAGGAAGTCTGCTTTCAAGCAAAAGCATAAGTATGGGTGTTGTTATATAATACGGCAAATTTGCGCAAACATATACATCATGACCCGCAAATTTTTCCATAAACAGACTTTTTATATCCGTTTTCATTATATCAGAATTGATAACTTCAACGTTATCATAATCAGCCAGAGTTTCTTTCAGTACAGGAATAAGTCCCGTATCAATTTCAACAGCAACAACTTTTTTTGCAACCTGACACAATTCCTGTGTCAAAGTTCCTATTCCGGGACCTATCTCAAGAACACAGTCATTTTCAGTAGCTCCGCACTCTTCAGATATACGATAAGGAACTTCGGGATTAACCAAAAAGTTCTGTCCGAACTTCTTCTGGAACTTTATTCCATGTCTATCCATCAACTCTCTGACAGTCCCGATATTAGTGAGTTTCATCGTCCCTTTTCCCCTTGACAAATTTTTTGCCGTATGATATAATTCCACTTGTTGCCGATGTAGCACAGTGGTAGTGCAGCTGATTCGTAATCAGCAGGTCGTGAGTTCAATCCTCACCATCGGCTCCATTTTTTTGCCTATTTTTCTTTTCTCTTTGGCAGGTCAAGTCTGATTATGGCTGTTATAATAGAAATCATAACAAACACTTCAGTAAGAACTCCCGCCATTGAGCTTGAAATAAAATTATATACTATCCAAAGCGGTGAACTCGGCAGAGATATAAATCTGACTAAGTTCGCCTTTTCTATTCCCCATGATATTGTCGTAAGCACCATACCTGCCATAGGCAAAAGGCTTATTACACCTTCCCAGGTAAACGCTACTGCAATTATACATACGATAGAAAAGAATACTATCCACCAGTTACTTTTAGCCCATTTCTTGTCCTTATTCGCAAACACTACCGAGCGTATTGCCGCAATAAAATTCATCAATGCTCCGGTATACGCGCCAAGCATAAGAAAATGCACTGTAAAAAACGTACAACTCACAATCTGAATCGTAACTATTTTCTTCTGTGTCTTCATCTGATATGCGGTCATACAGCAAAGAAGCCCGAAAAAGCCTACAATCTGCGCTATAAGACCGTATACACTGTCTATTTTCAAAGCTTCAAGTATGCTTTCCATAGTACAACCCCAAATTATAGTCATAGTCTAATATATCATACCATAATTGTAATTTCTTGTCAACGAGCATTAATCATTTTTTCATTCTTTATTGATTTTTTACATTTATGTTATATAATATAATAAAATAATCAAACAATTCATCAAAAAGGAGTGTAGTTTATGGCTCAAAAACAAAATTATCAGAGTCTGCTTGATGCTCAGCTTGAAAACATAAAAGCTAATCAAACAAAACCGACTCTGCTGTTACACGCTTGCTGCGCACCCTGTTCAAGCTACGTTCTTGAATATCTGAATGAATTTTTTGATATAACCATATTTTTCTATAACCCCAACATATTCCCCATTGAAGAATACGAATACAGAGCAAATGAGCTTAAAAGATTGCTTAAAGAAATGAATCTTGAAGACTCTGTAAAAATCGTTGTACCCGAATATGCCCCCGGAGAGTTTTTTGAAATATCAAAAGGAAAAGAAGACGAAAAAGAAAGGGGCAGCCGATGTACAGACTGTTACAATCTGCGTCTTAGAAAAACTTTTCTATATGCAAAGGAAAACAGATTTGATTATTATACCACTACCCTTTCAATCAGTCCGCACAAGGATGCTGAAAGAATAAACAATATAGGTATAGCCCTTGCAAAAGAAACAAACGTAAAATGGCTGTATTCCGATTTTAAAAAGAAAAACGGATATATCCGTTCCATTCAACTTTCGCAAAAATATAATCTATATAGACAAAACTACTGCGGATGTATATATTCAAAACAACAAACAAAAAACACCTGAATTTTTCAGGTGTTTTTCTTATTCACAGAATAGTATTATTCCTTTTTTTCAGTTGGTTCTGTTTTCCTTGTCACAACAAAAACAACGATTATTGCCGCAAGAACAGCAATAGCTGCAACAGATACAGCACTTATGATTATTATAGTTTCAGTATTATTTTTATTTTGTTTAACAGGCATTTCATTGTTTGTTGTTTCCACTTTCTCAGTTTCTTGAACCTCATTTTCTTCAACAAACTTAATTATATCATTCTGCGAAACACCTTCGGGGTATTTTATATCAGAAACAGAAGTAATCAATCTGAAAGCTTTATAAATATCCCCTATATCGCCTTTCCAACCGGAAAAATCAATAAG
>JAZRPI010000203.1:0-1938 GCA_045649165.1 Eubacteriales bacterium
ACCTTAAGACAGGTAATATTCTTATCCATATCAGAATTCATAGCATTAATTACGTCTTGAGTCTGAAAAGCAATAGCTTCAAGGGCAGCTCTGATTATATGATTTTTTCCTGTACCTGCTGTAAGTCCTACAATATTTCCCCTTGCATTCATATCCCAGTATGGCGCGCCAAGCCCTGAAAATGCAGGAACAAGATACACGCCGCAAGTACTGTCTACCTTACTTGCAAAATATTCGCTGTCCTTTGATTCTTGTATAAGGCACATTTCATCTCGTAACCAACGTATCAATGCACCACCGACAAATACACTTCCTTCAAGAGCGTATTCTACGTCTCTGCCCTTTTCAGTCGCGGCAATAGTAGTCAAAAGCCCGTGATTGCTGTTTACGGCATTTTTACCTGTGTTAGCAAGTAAGAAACAGCCTGTTCCATAAGTGTTTTTCGCACTTCCTTCTTCAAAACAGCACTGACCGAACAATGCTGCCTGCTGGTCGCCTGCGATACCTGATATAGCAATTTTTTCGCCCATACAGTCAAAATATCCGTATATTTCACTGCTGCTTTTCACTTCGGGCAACATACGTTTCGGTATATCAAGAATTTCTAAAAGCTTTTTATCCCATTTGTTTGTATGTATATTATAAAGCATTGTTCTTGACGCGTTTGTTCTGTCAGTAACAAAAACTTTACCTTCAGTTAATTTCCATACAAGCCACGTATCAACAGTACCGACAAGAAGTTCGCCGTTTTCTGCTCTCTGTCTTGCATTTTCAACGTTATCAAGAATCCACTTGATTTTCGTACCGCTGAAATATGGGTCAATTCGAAGGCCTGTTGCACTACGTATATATTCTGCGTGTCCGTCTTCTTCTAACTTTTTACAAATATCAGCCGTACGTCTGCACTGCCATACTATCGCGTTGTTTATGGGTTTTCCTGTATTTTTGTCCCATACTATTACAGTTTCACGCTGATTTGTTATACCAACCGCCGCAATTTCTTTGACGTCCACACCGCTTTTTGCAATACATTCAGTAAGCGAAGCATACTGGTTGGCGTAAATATCCATAGGGTCCTGTTCAACCCAGCCCGGTCTTTGATATATCTGATTTATCTCGTGCTGAGCCATTGAGACAATGTTTGAATGTTTGTCAAACATTATAGCTCGCGCGCTTGTCGTTCCTTCGTCAAGGGCTATTATGTATTTTTTCATAGAAAAATCCCCTTTTTGTGTAAAATAAACGTTCACTAACCTTTATGAATACAGTATATCATACGGTAAATGAAAATTCAACACGCAAAAAGGGGATATAATTTTATGTATTTGTTGGTTCACTCTCTATTATTTTAAAATCAGAAATATTCAAATCTACCATACAACCGTCAATATCGGCTTCTATTCTGATTGGAATATTCTTGTCTGCCGACAGATATAAAGTTACTTTCCCATAGCTTGTCGCAAAATTTGTTATATTAACCTTTACACCATTATAAAGTGTAGCTTCAGTCTGAAAAAGGTCGTCTTCACTCAGTTCAAAAAGTCGGTGTATTTTTGCCGTAATATTCGACTGTTCTTTGATAGGTATATGTACGTCGCCTACGGAAAAATGTAATTCTTCACCCTTTTTTTCAACAGATACTCCTTTTATCGTTTCAGGCGATTGAAAGGTTATTTTGTAATTATCTTTTGCCGATTTGACTAAATCAGCGGTATATTTTTCACTCTTTATTTCAAAAGATATTTTTGCTTCAAAATTTTCTTGCTGATAAGAAAGGAATTTTTCTTCTTTCTTTTTACAGCCAACGAAAGCCACAACAAACAACAGTAGTATTACCGACAGAATTTTTATTTTCATACAGTTTGTCTTCTCCTTTATTTCTTTTTGTACATTGTATTCGAATTGCACGTGTTATATGCTAACAAATATAATACAAAA
>JAZRPI010000204.1:0-4392 GCA_045649165.1 Eubacteriales bacterium
ATATTAAGTGCAAGAATCATAATCTATTTCTCACTTGTTATTTTTCTTTACTATTTCAGACACTCTGACAATTACAGGCGAAACAACAACGTTTAATATAAATTCGGGAACAAAATTGAGAACGACTATTATCATCAATACAAACATAACAGGTGAATAAGCCGTAAGTTCAGTTGCAACCTGTTCAAGCACACCGTAAAACAATCCGCAAAGACCTGCAAGGAAAATACCTGTATTTACAACAGGACATACGGCAGATGCAAGTACAACAGCCAACGTTCTGTTATATTTGGTAAGACACTTTGCAACAAGTCCGGATACTGCGCCCGCCGCTGCAGTTTTGACTATACAAAGCACTATTGTCAAGAATGGATTAAGCGTATACATTCCGATTGCCAAAGCCCCCGCCAAATCAGGACGCAAAAGAATCTGAAATACTACCGCAATACCCATAACCGCACCAAGCGTTGCGCCAAGCAACGGGCCGTACAATACTGCTCCGAGAACAAGCGGAACTAATGACAAATTAAGCGCCACAGCTCCAAACGTGGGAATCGGTATAAACTGCAAAGCAACAATAATTGCCGCAAACAATGCAGTTATTACCATTTTTTGAGTCTTTTTTCTGTTTTTTTCTAAAGACATATTAAATTACCTCCTGCTACTGTCCCATTAATATGGGTATAGTGCAACAGAATTATAACACCAAAATAATAAAAAAACAAGAGAGCACAACTAAAAACTCTCTTGTTTTTATATTAATTTCTTGATTTGATTGCAAGTACTATTCCGACAACACTAAGAACAACAATCAGAACTGCAATTATAATGAAGCTCCACTTAAAAATAGGGTCAGAGAACAAAGACTTGTCTTTATTCTTATCTTTTTTCTCTTCTTCGTTTTTCTGCGGTTCTTTTTCAGTTTCTTCTGTTTTTTCGGTTTCTTCTACCTTTTCGCCAAGCTCTGCAAACATAAATCTCTGATACGTATTTTCTGTCGGGTCATACATATAGAGTGTCTTTTCTCCCGACGCGCCTATCGCATATACAAGGCAGTGGTTTGGTGTTTCAACGTTTGACGGAACAAAAACTTCTCTTTCGATTTCGCCAAAAGTGAATTTACCGATTTCATAACCTTCAGGAATTTCTGCAAGGTTTACGTCAAGTACCGTAAGAGTATTCTGAACGTTACCAACAAAATCAAAAGCCTTTATGGTCATATCGCCAACGTTTATAAAATAAAGATTTTGAGCAACGTTTTCATTACCGAGTATGTATACAACAGGAATAGCTCTCTCATCATAATACAAAGCGTCAACTTCTTTTTCGCCTATTGTAAGTTTTTTCAGTTCAAATCCTTTTGGAATAATATCTTCAGCAATTGTGTTTGAAATTTCAGCGCTGACACCTTCGGATACGTTTACAAATATATCTGACGAAAGCGGATTTTTACCCTTTGTTACTTTTATTGTATATACCTTTTTTGCACCGTTTTCCGCTGTAACAGTAACAGTTATTGTATTTTCGCCAACGACTAACGCGTCATTTCCGGCTACGTAAACAGATGCGCCGTTATGGTTTTTCAAAGCAGTTACTGCAAGAGAGTTTACAGCAAAATCAACGTTTGCACTATATTCAGTCGTGTTCGCATTGAATTCGGGTGTAAGAGCGCCGCCTTCAATCGCAAGTCCTTTCAGATTACAGTCCGAAGAAGCTTCGGGAACAGGCTTGATTGTAATTGTTGAATTACCAATAGCACTTGGAGCTATATCATCGCCGTTTCCGCTTGAAAAGTTGTAACCTGACGGATTAAGCTTTGTCGTACCTGTCTTAAGTGTTTTGAAAGTCAACGTAAAAGTCATCTTTGAAGTTGAGCCTGAGCCGAGATAGTCAACAACTCTTACAACACCTGTATTATGTGTGTGCGTAAAATTACCCGAGTTACCTTTTGCTGAAACAAACTTCAAAAATCCTGTATCGTATGATACGTTCATTTGATAACCGGATATATCACTGCCGTTTATCGTAACAACTACCGATACATTGTTACCAACAGTTACAGTCGGGTCTGAAAAAGAGAGTCTTGCGGATGCAGCGTTTACGTTTATAAACATACAAGCTATAAACATTACTACAACGAGTGAAATAACAACTAATTTAAAAAATCTATTTTTCATCGTAATCCCCCACATTATTTTAAGATATAATACCTGTACCGAGTATATGGTTTCTGATTTTCACAAGGTCGCTTATATTTATTGCGCCGGCGCCGTCAATATCAGCCGCACTGATACCCACTGTTGTAAGCGGGTCAGTACCCAAAATTTTGTTTCTGACTTTTACAAGGTCGCTTATGTTAACCTTGCCATCGCCATTTACGTCCCCCTTGACACTCGCGGTATATTCGCCATAAGGCATATTGTTTGTACTTCTTACTTTGATTACGTCTCCTGTCGCAAGTATGCTGTTTGCATCTTTTGCAACACCTGCTGAGTTTGTAACAGTTATACTTCCCTGTGACAAAAATCTGCTCTGGAAATCGCCTATTTTCATATTGGGCGCAATTCCTATGACAATCGAATTATTTACCGTATAGTTATTTGTAAAAGTCACTTTGCCGAAACTATCTGAATTTTCTTTTGCAACGGTAAGTTTATAAACACGCGTACTTCCGTTACCTGCCGTAACCTTGATTTCAAAAACATGTCTGTCTTCAGTCAAAGGCAAAACACCTATTCCGCTTACAACTGCTGAACTTTCCATAACGATTGTATCTACCGTAACAGAGTTTACACTCGGCGGAACGACCAGCATATATTCAAGCCCGTCGGGGTCAAAGTTTGGTGTCAATTCAAATCCTTGAACAGACAATGAAGAAAGCTTCATATTGGGCGAGCCGTCACCTGTCGGTCTTACTACTGCTGTTTCGGGCATATTCTTGTATACCGGAATAGAGAACGACAAAGCAACGCTTCTGAGTTCTTCTGAATATCCTTGCGCAAGTTCAGATGCTTCACTCGCCGCACCCTGTATATTTGTCATATATTGGTGTGTAAACGGATTACTGCCCTGTACGTTAAATTTCTTTAAGTAAAGAGTATTTTGTCCAACGTTTATATATCCTGTGGCATAATAATAAGCGCCGCCTTGTATAGCTCTGACTCTTGTATTCCAAGGTCTAAGGTTTGTCATATTATTGGGGTTTGTTTCATTTCCGCCCCTTGCATACCAAAGACCACGCTGAATAGCATTCATATTACCCTGAGCGTATGCTCCTACGTTAAAATAGTTATAATATCCGTAGTATGCACCGCCATCGCCGTCATAAGTACCCGATATCAGCGTACTTCCGTTTGTGCCCTGCTCAATAACAATCATCGCTGCGAGAACGTAAGGGTTTGCGCCGTATTCTCTGCCTGCATTGTAAATCGTATTTGCATAGTCAACCAAAGTTCCGTCTTTTTCATACAAATACGAATGGCCTTTTGTTTCATCCATAAAAGAATTTGCAATTATTCTTTTTATGCCGTCAACGTTTTGTATATTAGCGTCAAACGACTGCTCTAAAAACTGGAACACTGAATTTTCGCCGAGAAAATTACGCGGGTCCATATAATGCCTGATTATACCTTCCGAAGCCCTTACCCAGCTTGCGCCGTCAAAACCACGCCACGTGTTAGATGCCCAGTCGTAAGCATCGCCTTCTGTTGACTTCCAAGATGATATTGAAGTTGTATGTACTAAACTGAGTGGTTTTTCCTGTCCGACAGCATAATCAAAATCAAAATTTATATGCTGAGCGCGGAATACCCAGTTCGGATATTTCGCATGTAACTCACGTAATGGTTGTTTATACGATTCAGGAAAGCCCTGTTGTGTCAAATAGGTTTCAAAATCAGCATCTTCGGGTATTACAACATCCGGCATAATTGTTATGTAATGCGAATAAGCATATCCTTTTAGCCCATTATACTCTATATAATACCAAATTTTATTTCCCGGTTTTGCTTCCGTTCCTTCTATTTCACCAAGTATAATAAACTCGTCGCCTTCAGCGAGTGAAAACAACACATTAGATGAACTTGATGTGTTCGCTTCACTTCTTACTCGTAGTGTGTCGGGAGAAACATTACTATTCACCTTACCTTTTCTCGTAGTCTGCGCGCCAAAAACAGTCGTTGTTATAACAACTATCACAGCTATGACAGCAAAAACTGAGAAGACAAGCTTTTTTATTCCTTTCTGACCGAAATCAAATTTCATATTAAACTCCAAATATCGAGATTTTTACTTATACTGATAATAATCAAAATTCAAAGTAATTATATCAAAAAAAACGAATTATGTCAATAAAAGACGAATGTGCAACAATAGCCAAATATTACCTATAAT
>JAZRPI010000205.1:0-11781 GCA_045649165.1 Eubacteriales bacterium
TTCTCTTTCAATAGAAGGAGCAATAAGTCTGTCATAGCTGTCAACTATAGCTGCAGAAACGTACTTTTTGGCAGGGCTCTTAAGGTTTGTTACAACCTGTCCGAAAAGGTAGTTGAGAATAATATCGCTGTCGATATCAACCGAAGCTTTGATGAATTCTTCTTTTTCTGCGCGGTTGATTGCGAGTATTCTGTGGCCTGGAAGGTCTTTGAGACTACCCTTGAAATCGTAATACTGAGAATAAACCGAGTCTTCTTCTTTGGTCTGCTTTGTGATAAGCTTTCCGTAACCGAAAGTAAGACTTCTTATATTCTTTCTGTATTCAGCATTGTCGGAAACGTCTTCGGCGATAATGTCGCATGCGCCTGCCAACGCTTCTTCGGCTGTGTTTACGCCCTTTTCTTCGTTTATGTATTCATTTGCAAATTCTTCGATAGTCTTTTCGTATGAATCTTTCTGTTCAAGTATAAGAGCAGACAAAGGCTCAAGACCTTTTTCTCTTGCAACTGAAGCTCTTGTTTTTCTGTGGGGTTTATATGGACGGTAGATATCTTCAACTTCAGTAAGAATTTTTGCATCTGTAAGAGCCTTTTCAATTTCGGGTGTCATTTTACCCTGTTCTGAAATAAGATTAAAAACTTCTTCTTTTCTCTTCTGAAGATTGCGAAGATAGTTCAGTCTGTCAAAAAGGTCACGCAAAATTTCGTCGTCAAGAGAGCCTGTAAGTTCCTTTCTGTAACGCGCGATAAAGGGAATAGTGTTGCCTTCATCAATAAGCTTTACAGTATTGTCAACCTGTGTTTGTTTTATGCCGAATTCTTCGGCAAGAGTCTTGTTAATATCCATTATCTATGTAACTCCTTTATTTTGTCTGTTCTATAAGAAGATTGATTTCTTCTTGTGTAAGATATCGCCATTCGCCCCTGTTCAGGGTTGTATCAAGCGGTATTTTGCCAAATTCTACTCGTTCAAGGTAGACTACTTTATTGTTTACCGCTTCAAGCATTCTTTTGATTTGGTGGTACATACCTTCAACTATGGTAATATATAATTCTTTTTCAGTTTTTTTCTCTACCTTTGCAGGCAGAGCTACGTCTCCGTGGTCTAAAGCAACGCCTTTTTCTAACTTTTCAATATCTTTGTCAGAAACAGGCAGTTCGGTTTTCAGATAATACACCTTGCTTACGTGTCTTTTTGGCGACAAAAGGTAATGGGCTGTACTTCCGTCGTTTGTGAGAAGCAGAAGTCCTACTGTATCCTTGTCAAGACGTCCACATGGGAAAAGGTTACATTTTTGCAAATCTTCAGGAAGGAGAGAGATTACTGTAACTCCGTCTTTTCCGTCTGTTGAAGAAACAATACCTTGCGGCTTGTTGAGCATAATGTAAATATACTTTTTGTATTCTATTTTTTTGCCGTATAATTCAACCAAGTCTTTTTCGGGGTCAACCTTGATGTCGGCTTTTTTGATTACTTCGCCGTTAACCTTTATTAACCCCTGTTTTGCTGCCTTAGCCGCTTCGGTACGGGTAGCAAGACCCATAGTTGTAAGAAGCTTGTCTATTCTCATTTTACACCAACTTTTTAACGTAAATATGATACAATCATAACCGACATAATTCCAAACAGCATAACGCCGAGAAGAAAGCCGATACTGAATTTTTCAAATCCGTTTTTCATAAGATTATCACCCCTGTGTTATTATTTGTAAGTACTTCAAATAATATACAAGGGAAGAAATATACCTTCTTATTTTATCATAAGTACGACTGTTTTTCAACCGTTTTTAATATATTGATTTTTTGACTTGATAATTCAAATAAAAAATGTTAATATATGTTGAGAAATGGAAATATGGAGAAAATTATGTATAATTTTACAAAATACATATTGCTTATATTTGTCCTGTTGAGTATTACTTTGGTTGGCTGTTCAAAGGCTGAAAACAAAGAAGATTTAAAACAACCTACAATAGAACAAACGGCAGAAAACAAAGTTGAAGAAACACAAAAGCCCAATGCTGATGCGCAAGAACAGGAAGAAATACCATTAGGCTACAACGCACCTGACGGTTGGTATAAGCCTACTTTTAAGACGGGTAAGGTTGAAGGTGGCGGATACACCGTTACGACCGGCGTTATGGGGCTTAAGGTTTATATGCTTCAGAAAAAATTTGAACTGTTGCCGGATACCTGGGGATACTACCGTGACGAAGTGTTTACGAATGTAATGTGGTTTCAGGAAGAAAATGACATTATTGCAACAGGCGACGTTGATTTGAAGACCTGGCTCAAACTTGGTTTTACTGAAAAAGACTGGTACGAAATAGGCACGTACGTTTCGCCTGTAAGAATAAAAAGAGAATATGACCGCGAGCAGATTATAGAAACCTTTATTGAAACAGCGGACGAATACCTTGGAACACCTTTTGTAGTAGGTGCATCAGGCAAACCTGGCGAAGGCGTTGACTGTTCAGGCCTTGTATTGCAGTGCCTTTATGCAATCGGAATTTATCCTGACGGACTTAATCCTGTACAGCACTCAACCGAAGAAGAATATAATTCAAGACTTATGTGGGCAGACCCAAAGTTCAAAGAAGTTAATTATTTTGAACTTGAAAGGGGAGACCTTGTGTTCTACAAGAGACCTTGGTCAAATAGCGTGTGCCACGTTGCTATATATACAGGTAATGATGAATGTATTGAAGCTTTATACGATGAAGTAGAGTATTTACCGCTTAATAAGGTCAAAGATGGATACAAAATTATGGGATATAAGCGAGTTATAGCCGATTAAAACCTACTTTCTTTTTCCCGCTTTTTTGTAAAAAAGCTTGGCACCTACTTTCTTTTTTGTAAGAAAGTAGGCAAAGAAAACTTACTCAACCGGTCTGCAGAAATAATGTTATTTAATTTGTAGGGGCGACCATTGGTCGTCCGTTGCAAACAAAAATACAAGAAAAACAAAAAATCTACCTGAAAATTAACAGGTAGATTTTTATTTTTGCTTATTGTTGGCTATCTTTTTTTACCAATATGTATTCGGGATTTTTTATCAAAACACCTTCTGTTGTTGCTATCACTTCAACTTTATCATTCAAATTAAACATTTTTCTCATTTCTTTTGGGATGCATAATCTTCCTAAGTTGTCTATTTCTTTTATCATTCCTACTTTTTCCATAATTCACCTTTTATAAACTACTAAATTTACAGTTGTCTTATGTTAGGACAATTATTTTGCAGGGTTAGTATATCATAAAATATGTCTTATGTCAAGACGAAAACTTGTATGAGAGAGATGTGTTTTATGGCTCGTATAATTGATAGTGATAAGAAAAATCTTATAGGCGGTAATCTGAAAAAGCTTCGAGTAAAAAAGAAAATCAGTCAGCAAGACCTGTCAAACAAACTTGAGTTACAGGGGGTCTATGTTTGTCGTGGCTCTGTATCGCGTATAGAAGATTATTCGCGTACGGTAACGGATATTGAATTATCTGCAATAGCACAGGCACTTGACGTGTCTGTTATTGAATTGCTTTCATAACAAATTTTAATATCGTAGGGGCGGATTTTATATCCGCCCGCTTTTTTTGTAAAAAAGCTTGGCAAAAAACTTACTCAACCACTCTGCAGAAATAATGTTATTTAATTTGTAGGGGCGACCATTGGTCGTCCGTTTGCAAACAAAAAATACAAGAAAAAAATCTACCTGAAAATTAACAGGTAGATTTTTATTTTTGTTATATTTATGACGGTTCTCTTTCAAAGAAGTATTTGCTCTTATATCTGTGTACGCTCATTACAATGCCGAGCGCTACGAATATGCTTAACACCGAGCTTCCGCCGTAGCTGATGAATGGAAGTGTTATACCGATTATAGGTAACACACCGAGCGTCATGCCTATATTTTCAAGTGTCTGCGCAATAAGCATAGCGACAACGCCTGAGCAAATAACCGCGCCTATATCTTTACGTGAAGTGAATGCTGTTTTTGTGATTCTTATAATGAGAAAAGTAAGTAATCCCATCAAGAATAACACGCCAAGCAGTCCCAATTCTTCAGTAACCACCGCGAAAATCATATCGGTATGGTTATAGGGAATTGTGGGCGATACCGTTGATTGCATATATCCTGTTCCCAGAAGGTTGCTGCTCATTACCGCATTTTTTGACAGTATTTGCTGATATCCGTAGCCTAGTGGGTCAAGTTCGGGATTAAAACCGACGAGAATACGCTGTTGCTGATAGGGTTTTAAGAACTGCCAAAGGTAAGGAGATGCAAGAACTGTAACAACAGTTCCGCCGAGTATGTACCAAATACTTAAGCCTTGCGTAAAACACATCACAACAGCAACAAACATAAATACAAGGGCAGAGCCAAGGTCGCCTTGGAGCATAACGAGACCGATTATTGTTCCCGCGTGAAGCAAGAGAAGCAAAATGTTTTTCGGCTTGTTTATATTACCCTTTACTGAGTCAAGATGTTTGGCAAAAGTAATGATAAACAGCACCTTTACAAACTCTGACGGCTGAATGTTAAGTGAAAGACCGCTTAGTGCAATCCAGTTCTGGTTTCCTACGCCAAAGCCGATAAACAAAGTCAAAACAAGAAGGAAAATTGACGTAAAAAACAGGACTATACTTATTTTGAAATTCAAAAAGAATTCGTAGTTTATGTGAGACAGTATAAACATAAAACAAATACCGAGAAATACGGCGAAGGCTTGTTTGATGACATACGACCCGTCACTGCCTTTTGTAGCACTTGCTACCATAAAAACACCAAAGATAGACAATACTATTGCAATTATTGCCATAGTATAATCTGTCGATGTTTTATTCTTGCCGATAATTTTTCGGTATTTGTACATAAGTTTTACCTTTTTATTCTCAAATTAATATGCTTTACCCCAGTAAACCATATATTTTGCTTTTTTGCCGCAGCATACGCAAGTATCGCTGAAGCTTTCCTGTTCCATAGGAATACATCTTGAGCCAACGCCAGTCATTTCCTTAACCTTGTCTTCGCATTCTTCATCGCCGCACCACATAGCTTTTACAAAGCCGTCGCCGTTTTCAGCGAGTTTTGCGTTGATTTCATCAATAGAAGTACAAGCGTAAGTATGCTTTTCGCGGTTTTCAAGCGCTTTCTGGTATATTCCGTCGCGTACCATCTGCAACTTTTCAGCAATTTCTGCTTCAAGGTTGTCAAGAGATACGATGTATTTCTGTCTGTCGTGTCTTGTAACAAGTACGCACTGATTGTTTTCAATATCGCGCGGACCGATTTCAAGACGTACGGGAACACCCTTCATTTCATATTCAGAGAACTTCCAGCCTGCTGAGTTGTCTGTATCGTCAAGCTTAACTCTGAACTGTTTTGCAAGTCTGTCACGAATTTCAGCAGACTTTTCAAGTACGCCTTCTTTGTGCTGAGCTATCGGAACGATTACAGTCTGGATAGGAGCAACTGCAGGGGGAAGTACAAGACCTGAGTCATCGCCGTGTGTCATAATAATAGCTCCGATAAGTCTTGTTGTAACACCCCAAGAAGTCTGGTGGGGATATACTTTTTTGTTTTCTTTATCGGTATAAGTAATATCAAATGCCTGTGCAAAGCCGTCGCCGAAGTAGTGTGAAGTACCTGCCTGCAAAGCCTTACCGTCGTGCATCAACGCTTCAATAGCGTATGTTGAAACAGCGCCTGCAAACTTGTCGCTTTCTGTTTTCTTACCCTTTACAACGGGCATAGCAAGGTATTCTTCGCAGAACTTTGCATATACGTTGAGCATCTGTTCTGTTTCAATAATAGCTTCTTCTGCTGTTGCGTGAATTGTATGACCTTCCTGCCACAAGAATTCTCTTGAACGAAGGAAAGGACGTGTTGTTTTTTCCCATCTTACAACGCTAACCCACTGGTTATAGAGCTTAGGCAAGTCTCTGTATGAGTGAATTATGTTTGCATAGTGTTCGCAGAAAAGTGTTTCTGATGTCGGACGAACGCAAAGTCTTTCTTCAAGCTGTTCTTTTCCGCCGTGAGTAACCCATGCAACTTCGGGAGCAAAGCCTTCAACGTGGTCTTTTTCTTTGTTGAGCAAGCTTTCGGGAATGAACATAGGCATACATACGTTTTCGTGACCAAGTTCTTTGAACATAGTGTCAAGAATTCTCTGCATATGTTCCCATATAGCATAGCCGTAGGGTCTGATAACCATACAGCCCTTTACGCTTGTATATTCGATTAATTCCGCCTTTTTACAGATGTCTGTATACCACTGGGCGAAGTCAACGTCCATAGAAGTTATATCTTCTACCATTTTTTTGTCTTTAGCCATTTATAATACCCCTTATACAGTAATTATTTCTATCCTTAATATTATGCACCATTGAAAATCAATTGTCAAGTAATTTTAAAAATATAAAGAAATATGCAAATATGCTTGACAAATAAACTCTCGGTGTTACAATGAAATCAAACAAATACAGTGTGCAAATATACGCGGATTTGGGAGTGTAATATGGCTGATATTAAAAAAATAACCGAAGACATCGGAGAGATTGACAAAAACTTAAAAGTTGAAACATCTCTTGAAGTAAAAGACGTAGTTTTTTACGATTCAAAAAAGGCGCCGTTTGACCTTTACGGAGCATACAAGGGCGAACTTGACGTGTTCAGAAGAATGCCTCAGGCAATCGCTGACAGCGTAAGCCGTGGGGTAGCATCGCTAAACCACAATACAGCAGGGGTAAGAGTACGTTTTTCAACCGACTCCGACTATATTGCAATCAAGTGTGTTATGCCAAGTGTAGCTCGTTTTCCGCATATGCCGATGACCGGTGTTTCGGGCTTTGATTTGTATGAAACCGACAATGGAATGTGCACTTATATAAAGACTTTTGTACCGCCCAAGGATATGACCGACGGTTATGAATCAATAGCGTGGCTCAACGGTGGCAAAAAGAAACGTTATCTGGAAATAAACTTTCCCTTATATAACCGTGTAAACGAGCTTTATATCGGCGTAAGGGAAGGTAGCTATATAGGACAGGGCGAAAAGTATAAATTTGAAAAACCCGTACTTTATTATGGTTCATCAACAACGCAGGGCGGCTGCGCTTCAAAACCAAGTAACTGCTATCAGGCTATTATTTCGCACGACCTTGACTGTGACCATATTAACTTAGGTTATTCGGGAAGTGCTTTGGGTGAAAAAGAGATAGCCGATTATCTCGGTACAATTGATGCTTCCGTTTTTGTATGCGACTATGATGCAAATTCTCCCAACGCTGAACATTTGCGCAATACTCATCTTCCCTTATACAAGGCGTATAGAGCAAAAAGACCTGATACTCCTATAATTTTTGTATCCCGCGTTGCCTGCAAGAATTTTTACACAAAAGACTTGAAAGAACGCAGACAGATAATTCTTGATACGTATAACTATGCTCGTGAAAACGGCGATGAAAACGTAGCTTTTATAGACGGACGTACGCTGTTTACAGGCAGATATGAAAACGTATATTCGGTTGACGGCGCGCATCCGACAGACGCCGGATTTTTGCGTATGGCTGAGGTAATCGGCAGAGAAGTTGATATTATGCTCAGACGCAATAAAAATACCGATTAAGCTTGTCTTCAGTTATTTTTGTGAAACGGAATAAACAAAAAGCCTTGAAATTCTGTTCTTTGATGTCAAAAATGTAAAATTTTATTGCCAAAAAAGAATAAAATTTTGAAATTGTATTGAAAAAAGAACTTATAAATGATATAATACCGATGATAAAAAATCGGTATTATTTTTTGTTTTTGTAAGAATAGTACTCAAAAAACTAATTAAAGGAGAGTTTTCAAGATGAAAAACTTTGCAAAATTATTCGTGGTAGCTATCGTGCTTTCGCTTGTAGCTTCACTTTTTGCAGTATCTGCATTTGCAGCAGAATCACCTGCAGGCGACCCCAGAGGCCTTACACCCGGCAGTGATAAAGTATACTTTATTATGGACGCACCCGAAGGCGGCGAACTTCCCGGTGACGGTACAGGTAGAGATGCTCAGAACCCCTACAAACCCAGACAGCATGAAAAGTTCGTTGACAACGGACCTAAGTCTCAGTTTGACCTTAACACAGCTTTCTATCAGGTAACTGAAGAATTGAAGGCAACAGGTGGTACAATCGTTATTTGTGGTCCTGTTCACTTTACAGCAGACCAGTCTTACGGCGACAGTGCTTCTATGGAAGACGTTCGTACAGCAAGATTCGGCAAGAACACAATTAAGTTCACATCAGTTTACAACGGTGTTGACTACCGTGAAACAAACGGCGCTTGCATCACAGTTACACAGCCCGCTATGCTTTCTATTTCAGGTCAGTCAATCTGGGAAAACATCAGAATCGGTGCAGGTGGTACAGAAAGAGCTATTTCTTTTGAAAACAACTTGACATTGATTGGCGAAGGCGTTGAATGCTTCCCCTTGGACGAATTGTTTGAAGGTCAGTATCCTTATTATATCAGCCTTGCAGCTGGTACAAGATACAGCAAGGGTACAGGCGTAACTCCTACTATGGTAGTTCAGTCAGGTACATATAACAAGATTGTTGGCGCTATGTGGGGTGCAGCTACAACTCACTTCCTTGAAGATACAATCACATACCTTACTATCGAAGGCTCAACAACAGTTCTCGGTAGTGTTATCGGTTCAACAGGTAGAGTAAGTGAATTCGGCGGTAACGTTAACGTTACAATCAACGGTGGTACATTCCCCTGTGAAATTATGGGTGTTGGTCCTACAGGTATGACAAATACTGACGGTATCGCAACTCTTAAGATTACAGGCGGTAACTTCAAACCCGATGCAGACAAAAACCCTGACGGTGTTTATTCTATCGCTCCTATTTCAGCTATGGCAAAGAACAATGCACCTGCATTCTCAGCAGTTGACTTCAGCGGTTGGACAGGTGATATGGAAAACCTTGCTTTCGCATACAACAAGGCAGCTGAAGCAGGCTTCACAAAGATAATGCTTCCTAAGGACGTTACAGAAGAAGACCTTGCAGCTAAGGTTGAAACAACAGCTCCCGTTGTTGAACAGACAGACGCTCCTGATAACAATGACGACAATGCTCCTTCAAAGGATGACAAGGATGACAAGAAACCCGGCGCAGCAGTTGGTGTTGGCGAAGGCGAAGGAAATAACCTTGTTATTATTATAATCGCTGTTGCAGCAGTAGTAGTAATTGCGGCTGCAGTTGTAGTAGTTGTTGTACTTAAAAAGAAGAAATCTTCTAAATAAGAATAAACAATGATTATATCAAGCTCTTGATTCGCTCAAGAGCTTGTTTTTTTTGTTTAATTGGCCAAAAAAATATGTGCAAACTAAACAAAATAACAAAATAGTTGTTGCAATATCAATCTGTTTGTTGTATAATAAACTAAGAATTTAAAACATATTGCTTATATGTTTTTTCAAACAATTACATTATCTAATAAATAAGGAGAAACCCTATGAAAAACTTTGCAAAACTTTTTGTAGTCGCCCTTATCGTTGCGCTCGTAGCATCTGTGTTTGCAATCGTTCCTATGGCAACGGATACCGTATATCCCGACCCTAACGCACTCAAGCCCGGAAGCGATATGGTTTATTACGTTATGGATGCGCCTGAAGGCGGCGAAATTCCCGGCGACGGTTCAGGTACATCGCCTGAAAACCCCTTGAAGCCTATCGACCACGAAGAATTCGACCATGCTGCTGATAAGCCTAAATATTATCTCCAGACAGCTCTTTATCAGGCAATGGAACTTCTTGAAAATACAGGTGGTACAGTTGTATTGGTTGGTCCTGTTCGTCTTTATACAGACAATCTTCAGGATTCAAATCCCGACGATAACTTCCATTTCCCTAAAAATGGTGAAAACACAATCAAGTTTACTTGTAAATACAACGGTGTTGACTACCGTGAAACAAACGGCGCAAAACTTATTCTCGATGACAACGCTATTATACATCAGAACGGCCAGTTTATCTGGGAACATATTGATATCGTAACAGGTACACCCGACCGTAAGATTTTTGCATCAAGAGCTACAACACTCTTTGGTGAAGGTATCAACTGCTATCCTTTGGATGAAGAATACGAAGGTGTTGCTGCTTACTACGTAAGTATCACTCCCGGTCACAGATATGAATCTGCTGTTGACAGCGTTTACTCAATGGTAGTTAAATCAGGTACATACAACATTGTTAACGCGGCTCTTTGGGGCGTTAAGAACATTCGTGGTCTTAACCCCGACGGTTCAGTAAAATGGACATATAACGACGACGGTAACACAAGATGTAAGCTTGTTCTTGAAGGCGAAACAACAGTTCTCGGTAGCGTTCTCGGTACAACAAGAGTTACTGCAGAATTCTCAGGCAACACACAGATTATAATCAACGGCGGTACATATCCTTGTGATATTTATGCTATTGGTGATACAGGTATGATTAACACAGACGGTCAGGCTTCTATCACAATCAACGGCGGTGACTTCACAGATTGTTGGGCAATCGCTCCCGCTATGGACGACGTTAAGAACAACGTTGCAGCATACTCACTCCTTGACCTTTCAGGTTTTAAGGGCGATATGAACAGCCTTGCAGCAGCATACAACGCTACATTGGATTACGTTTATAAGTTCACAGAAATCAAGCTTCCTGAAGGCGTAACAGCTGACCAGCTTGCAAACCACGTTCCTGAAACAGACGCTCCTGAAACTGAAGAAACAGACGCTCCTGAAGTTGAAGATACAAAAGCTCCCGAAGCCGACAAGAACGACAAGAAGCCCGGTGGCGCAGTTGGTGTTGGCGAAGGCGAAGGAATGAACCTTGGTCTTATCATTGGTATCGCGGCAGCAGCTGTTGTAGTAATTGCAGCAGTAGTTGTAGTTATCATTGTTTCAAAAAAGAAAAAAGCTAAGAAAACAGAAGAAAATAAATAATTAGCGATAAATTAAAAAGCTCTTGGAATTTCCAAGGGCTTTTTTTGTATGCAAAATAAAAGTCTTGAAAAATGTCGTAAAATGTTGTATCATATCTTATGTTGTTTATGTAAACATAGGGGAGTAATTTATGTCAAAAAGATTGTTATATATTTTGAGCAGTATACTTATAATAGTTTTGTTTTTGTCTTTATCTACAATTAATATATTTGCAGAAAATGAAGAAACGACAGAAGAAATAACGGCAGAACAATTAGAGACTACAAACTACGATATTCTTTTCCTTCGAGACGTGAGCAAAGAAGAAGCCGAATATCTTGACGGTTGGGGTTTCAATGATGAGAATCCTTTTATTGCGAAAGACCATTGTAACTTTGACCCTAATGAAGATAATCCGAAGAATTATTTGTTGACTTCGTTTTATCAGGCGACAGAATGGCTTGAAATATCGGGCGGTACTATTGTTATATGTGGGCCTGTTTACCTTGGAAGCGAACAGGCGTATGGTTTATCAAAAGACGACAAAGACGTACTTACAGCTGAGTTTGGCGAAAATACAATAAAATTCACGTCAGTTTATGACGGAATTGACTATCGCAAAACAAACAATGCGAAGATTATTCTTGACGGTTCTGCAAATTTAAGTATACTTGGTCAGTCAATCTGGGAAAATATTGATATTGAAACAAGGACGCAAGACCGTGTAATATCTTTTAACGGATATAAGACGCTTATCGGAGAAGGTGTTAATTGCTATCCGAGTGATGAAAGTGTAAAAGAAATTGCAACAAATTACGTCAGTCTTG
>JAZRPI010000206.1:0-2923 GCA_045649165.1 Eubacteriales bacterium
CCGCCGTCAAGTTACAAAAAGTAAAATAAACCCCGTCAAATTTGACGGGGTGTTTTTTATTAAAGGTAGAGAAGTGCAGAACGTACTTTCTTATATTTTTCATACTTTTCTGCATAGATGTCAGCAAATTTGTCATCGGGAAAAACAGTTTCGCCGTAAACAACAAATTTTTCAGCCGCTTCTGCAAGGTCTTTGTATTTACCGAGAGTAACAGCAGCCAACATAGCACAGCCTGCAGCCCCTGCTTCGTCAGTAACAAGGGGAGTAATCGGACGTCTTAAAATATCAGACTTGATTCTCAGCCAGATAGGAGAAGTAGCACCGCCGCCTGTTGCTTTGAGTGTGTCAACCTTGATGCCGAATTTTTCCAATGTTTCAAGGTTGTATGCCATTTCATAAGTAAGACCTTCCATAAATCCACGATAGATATCGGGAAGACCCTTTGACATATCAAGACCTGTAATTGTACCCTTTGCATTTGCAACCAAGTCAGGAGTACCGCCAGCGCCCATAAAGTGTGGAACAACTATAACAGAAGAAGGAGTTGTTGCACAGTTTTCGTCAAGAATACGGTATACAGAAACGCCCCTTTGCTGTGCTTCGGGTTTAAGGTTTGATGCAAAGCAATCTCTGAACCATTTGAGAGAAACACCGCCTGCAAAGTTGAAAGCGTATGTAGCGTACAAATCTTCGCCTGCAGGGTGGGGAACGCATACAAAGTTGTTATTTGTAAATTCACTGTTTCTTACGATACCCTTGAATACGGGAGTGATACATTCAACAGAGCCTGTACCGTCAACAGCTTCGCCTTCGTTGAGAACACCAGCGCCGAGAGCCGCTGCAACCTGGTCGTGAG
The DNA here is from genome assembly GCA_045649165.1 of Eubacteriales bacterium. GTDB lineage: Bacteria > Bacillota > Clostridia > Oscillospirales > CAG-272 > RGIG1995. The sequence continues at coordinate 857 of JAZRPI010000206.1, forward strand.
CTGAAATAACAACTTTTGTTGTTCTGGGGAGACCGAGTTCATCAGCAAGAAGCGGGAGCATATCTCCAACAACACTTCCGCAGGGAACAGGTTCTGAGAAAAGTTCGGGAGAAAGACCTGCTGCATCAAGAATTTCTTTTGAAATGCAGCGTTTTTCAACGTTAAATGTAAGCGAACGACAAGCAAGGCTGTAATTGATTTTTGCTTCGCCTGAAAGCTTGTATGCGATATAGTCGCCAACAAGTAAGAACTTCCATACGTTTTCTCTGACAGCAGGAATATTTTCCATAGACCAGATAACCTTAGGAAGAGAATACATAGCGTCAGGCTTGTCGCAAGTTATATTCATTATTTTATCTTTACCGAGTTTTTCAATAAGACGGTCTGTTTCAGCAAGTCCACGCTTATCTGTATACATAATAATATCAGAAAGAGCGTTACCGTTTTTGTCAACAGGAACAAAAGATTCGCCGAAAGAAGTGATTGAAATAGCGCCAACTTCGTCAGCTTTGATATTTGCTGCACATCCTTTGATAACTTCAAGGACAGATGCAAACATTTCGTTCGGATTCATATCCGCCTGACCGGCTCTTGTTGTATATTCCTTATAACATTTGTAGATAAATTTTCCTTCTTCAGAAAAAGCAACGCATTTACAACCGCTGCTGCCTACGTCAAGACCTAAAAAAATCATAGAAAAAATCTCCTGTGAATAATTCTGTATTAATATATATAATTATAATATGTTTTAAATGTATTGTCAACAAAATATTCGGTTAAAGGGAACCTTTTGCATATTTTTGGGAAAGGGTATTGACAAAAGGAAAAAATAAGTGTATTATTGTAATAGTACAGTAGTACACTTTGTGGCATAAACGAAAGGAGAGTATTATGTGGGAGATTGTCCATAATCGACCTATATGTCAGCAGTTGTGCGAACAGTTATGTCTGAAGATTGCTAACGGGGAGTATAAGGCAAATGAAAAAATACCGTCAGTAAGAGAAATCGCTGTTGAAGCGGGAGTAAATCCGAATACAGTACAGAAAGCGCTCACAATTCTTACAGAGCAGGGACTTTTATATCCAAAGCACGGAGCCGGAATGTTTGTAAGCGACAACTGTAAAAATGCATCAAACAAAATAGATGAAATCAAAGAAAAGAACACAAGAGAATTTATCGAGTCAATGAAAGGACTCGGACTTGATTTAGAAGAAATAAAAAATTATATAAAGGAGTGGCAAGAATGAGTGTACTTTTGAGATGCGAAAACCTGACAAAAAGTTACGGAAAAGTCGTCGCGTTAAACAACGTAAATCTTACCATTGAAAGTGGCAAGATTATCGGTCTTTTGGGGCCTAACGGTTCAGGTAAGACCACTTTGATTAAGCTTATTAACGGACTTTTGACAGCAGAACAAGGTAATATATATATAAATGGAAACGAGCCGGGTGTTGAAACAAAGAAACAGGTTGCATACCTGCCCGACAATTCATTTTTGAATTCCTGGATGACGGTAAAGCAGATTGTATCATACTTTGCTGACTTTTACGAAGACTTCAGAGAAAACGTAGCTTATGAATTGCTGAACAGACTTGGTATAACACCAGACGTAAAACTCAAGAGTCTTTCAAAGGGTAACAAAGAAAAAGTATCCTTGATTCTTGTAATGAGCAGAAACGCAAAGCTCTACGTGCTTGACGAACCCATAGCAGGCGTTGACCCCGCGACAAGAGATTATATTATTTCAACTATTATAAATAACTACAATCCCGAAAGTTCTGTAATTATTTCAACACACCTTATTTCAGATATTGAACAGGTGCTTGACGAAGTAATATTTATAAACCAAGGTAACTTAGGACTTCACAAAACCGTAGATGAAATAAGAAGTGAACACAATATGAGTGTTGACGAATTGTTCAGGGAGGTGTTCAAATGGTAAAGAAGCTGTTTAAACACGAATTTATAGCGTATATAAGAGCGCTTTTGCCCATGTATCTTGTTGTTATGGGAATAGCTTTGTTGACAAGATTTGTATATGTTTTTGAAACAGAGTCGTCTATATT
>JAZRPI010000207.1:0-3536 GCA_045649165.1 Eubacteriales bacterium
GGTGGCAATTTCAACGACATCCGGATTTTCTCTGCCGCTTTGTGTAGGTACAGTCGTAGGTGGCGCTATGTTTGGCGACAATTTGTCTTTTGTATCTGATACCACCATTGCCGCTTGTAACGGTCAGGGATGTGCTATGAAGGATAAGTTCCGAACGAATTTTGCCATTGTGCTTCCCGCAGCTATTGTAACGCTTGGTCTTATTTTTGCGTTTTCTATGCAAGCGGATATTCAGTCTTTGGAAACAAAGTCGTATAATCTCGTTCAGGTCATTCCATATCTTTTGGTGTTGGCCGGTGGTGTTGTTGGAATTAACGTATTTGTTACCCTTTTGCTTGGCATCATAACAGGATGTGTAATTATGCTGGGGACGGGGGCTGTAGGCTTTACATCTCTTCTTGAGAGCATGGGCAACGGTGTTTCGGGTATGTTTGAAACATCGATGGTTGCTGTATTAGTGGCGGCGCTCTGCGCATTGATTCGCGAAGCGGGTGGCTTCCAGTCATTACTTAACGGTATACACAGTGTGTTCCGCGGAAAAAAAGGCGGACAGTTAGGTATTGGGTTGCTTGTTGGACTGATGGATATTTCTACTGCCAACAATACGGTAGCAATTGTAATGGCAAACCCGATTGCTTCAGAAATGGCAAAGGAATACGACATTTCCCCAAGAAAGACCGCATCAATTCTTGATACGTTCTCATGCATATTCCAGGGCGTATTGCCCTATGGCGCACAGATGCTGGTAGCGCTGTCTGCGGTTAGCACTATGGGACTAAAGCTTGGTGCATTTGAAGTAATCTCTTATTTGTTCTATCCTATGATGCTGCTTCTCAGTTCTTTGGTGTTTATGTTCCTTGTTCCTGAAAGAAATAACAAAAAATAAAATAATTTTTTGCGTAGCAAATTGCGTAACACTTCTATAAAATCTGCGTAGCAGGTAAGAAAAAAAGAGACTGTGGGAAACAGTCTCAAAAAGTCAAAAAAGCTTATAGGTAAAAAAATCGGGAATCGTTTGATTCCCGATTTTTTGTGTGAAAGTGATAAATAAATGAAAGGGAAGTGCATTTTGAACCAGCGCTGCCCTTTCTGAAACATTGGTCGAAATATGGCGCAAATCAAGTAGATTTGCTTCAATTTCTCCCTGTTTCAGTTAAGCCTTGTTGAAAAACAGTCCACCGGACTATTTTTCAACTGCGTTACCCAACCACCCCAATCCACTGCCTACGGCATGGTGGGGTGCTATCGGCTGCTGGTTCACACCCGAACAAACAAAACGAAAAAAGCCGACGGACGATTGTCCATCGGCTTTTTTTGGTCTGAGTGACTGGACTTGAACCAGCGGCCTCTACCACCCCAAGGTAGCGCGCTCCCAGCTGCGCCACACCCAGTTACAGTTTGGTATTATAGCACATTCGTTTCAAATAGTCAAGTGTTTATTCGATTATTTTTTCATTATTTTTTTATATATTATATTATTACTCTAAATTTACGACAAACACACTCCTAAAACTATGTATTTGTTGACAAAACAACATTATGGTGGTATAATAAAATTTGGTGTTTAATGAAATTTATGGCAAATATACCTATTGAATATTTTATTTACCGAAAGGATAAAAAATATGAGCGAATATGTAATTATAACTGACTCGGCTTGTGACATTAAGCCAGAGCTATTGAAAGAATGGGGCGTACCTTTCTGCAGCCTTACTTTCAGATTTGACGGAAACGAAAAAGAATACTCAAACTTTGATATGACAGCAGATGAGTTCTATCAGAAAATGCGTGAAGGCGGCTGCGCAAAAACAGCGGCTGCAAGCGTAGGTGTTTTTGAACTTACATTTGAAGAACATCTCAAAGAAGGCAAAGACGTTCTCTATCTCGGCTTTTCTTCAGGACTAAGCACAACATATAACTCAGGCAGACTTGCCGCAGAAGAATTAAAAGAAAAATATCCTGACAGAAAAATTATAGCTGTCGATACTCTTTCTGCATCTGCAGGTTTCGGTCTCTTGCTTTACCTTACTCTCAAGAAAAAGCAGGAAGGCGCTAGCATAGAAGAAGCGGCTGAATTTGCAGAAAAAACAAAATTCAACCTTTGCCACTGGTTCACAGTTGACGACCTTGAATACCTTAAGCGTGGTGGAAGAATCAGTCCTACCGTTGCATTCGTAGGTAATGTTCTTGGCATCAAGCCTGTTTTACATATGGATAACGAAGGTCATCTTATCAACGTAACAAAAGTACGTGGAAGAAGAACAGCTATTCAAGCACTTGCTCAGAAGTATGACGAGCTTGCACTTGATACAAAATCGGGTACACTCTTTATATCACACGGCGACTGCCTTGCAGATGCTGAATATCTTGCTTCTATCATAAAAGAAAAGCATGGTGTCGGCGTTGAAATAATCACAGACGTAGGTCCCGTTATCGGCGCTCACACAGGTCCCGGCGTTCTTGCATTCTTCTTTGTTGGCAAAGAAAGATAACATATACGAAACTGACATTATATTTTAATATAAAAAGGTATTGATTATGGCTAAGAAAGATAAAGATATAAAATCGCTCGGCGGATACTTGCTCAAGAAAATGGCGCTCGGCGGCGCTGCGCGTCTTCGTTCAAAAGCAGAAGAAGTAAACAAGCTTAACGTATTTCCCGTTCCCGACGGAGATACGGGCGATAATATGAGAATGACCATTGAAAGTGGCGTTGCGGCTGTTGAAAATATGGATTCGGACGACATTGCAAAGGTTATGAAAACCATTTCGCACGGTATGCTTTTGGGTGCTCGCGGTAACTCGGGCGTAATCCTTTCTCAGTTCTTTGCAGGACTTTCAAAAGGACTTCAGAAAAATGATAAAGCAGACGTAAAAGTAATGGGCGAAGCTCTCAAAAAGGGTGTTGAACAGGCGTATACTTCTGTTATGAACCCTGCGGAAGGTACTATTCTTACCGTTGCTCGTGAATCTGTTGAATATGCGGTAGGACGTATAAACGAAAATAGTACAATCAGAACACTCTTTGCTGACCTTACAAAAGAAATGTACGCTTCTCTTGAACGTACCCCTGAAGCTTTGGCGGTACTTAAAGAAGCAGGCGTTGTTGACAGTGGCGGCGCAGGTCTTTTCTACATTATGGACGGTTTTAACCGTGTTCTCAACGGTGAACAGGTACAGTTTGAACTTCCTGAATCAGCGCCTAAGCCAGCTCCGAGCGTTGACACTTCTTCATTCGGTCCTGACAGCGTTATGGAATACGGCTATTGTACAGAGCTTCTCGTTCAGCTTATGAACTACAAAACCGACGTTGAAGCGTTTGATATTGAACCTTTAAAGGCTTTCCTTTGTGAAGTTGGTAATTCTGTCGTATGCTTCAAAACTGAAAGTATTGTAAAATTGCACGTTCACACAATGACACCCGAAAAGGTGCTTGAATACTGCCGTGGTTTTGGCGAATTCTTGACAATCAAGATTGAAAATATGTCTGTTCAGCATTCTGAAAACAAAGAAACTGAAGAAAAGGCAGAAGAAAA
>JAZRPI010000208.1:0-4855 GCA_045649165.1 Eubacteriales bacterium
TCTTTTTCATTACTTACTTGACTTTTTATTATAATAGTGATATAATCACAACAGTTAAATATCAAACCGTTGATTCGGAGATAAAAATGATGATGCTTCCACAGAGAGTCGGATTAGCTGAGAACCGATGAAAAACAAGTCATTAAATGGACCGAGGAGGGCGCAGTCAAAGGTGTATTTGTTAATGCCGAGTATTCTGCGACGTGTAGACTCGCGTAAGAAGTCTGAGATATGTTTGTATCTTGCTAAGTGCACAGTTTTTACTGTGAATCAAGGTGGCAACGCGGATAAAGGTTATTCGTCCTTGACAGAAGATTTTCTATGTTCTGTCGGGGATTTTTTTGTTGCAAATAATTTTTGAAAAATATAAAATGTTACATATATCGGAGGAAAAATAAAATGAAATTTAACGGAATTGATTTTGATACTTATTTCAAAAACTATCCTGATGAAAACGGCTATTTCGGAAAATACGGCGGTTGCTATATTTCTGATGACTTGAAGAACGCTATGAAAGAAATTACCGAAGCTTATTTTACAATTTGTAAGTCAAGAAAGTTTATTGACGAGCTTCGCAGAATCAGAAAGGAATTTCAGGGAAGACCCACACCTATTTCTCATCTTGAAAGACTTTCTGCAAAACTCGGTAACGTTCAGCTTTACCTGAAGAGAGAAGACTTGAACCATTCAGGTGCTCACAAGCTCAATCACTGTATGGGCGAAGCTTTACTTGCAAAATATATGGGCAAGAAAAAGGTAATTGCAGAAACAGGCGCCGGTCAGCACGGTGTTGCTCTTGCAACAGCTGCTGCTTACTTCGGTCTTGAATGTGATATCTATATGGGTTCTGTTGATATCAAGAAACAGGCTCCCAACGTTGCAAGAATGAAAATTCTCGGCGCAAACGTTGTTGAAGTAAAACACGGTCTTGCAACTTTGAAAGAAGCTGTTGACGCTGCTTTCGAAGCTTATGCAAAGGAATATAAAGATGCTATTTATTGCATCGGCTCAGTTCTCGGCCCACATCCTTTTCCTATGATGGTAAGAGATTTCCAGAGTATTGTTGGTATTGAAGCAAGAGAACAGTTTGTTGATATGACAGGCGAACTCCCCGATGCTATTGTTGCTTGTGTTGGCGGTGGTTCAAATGCGGCAGGATTCTTCTCTGGCTTCTTGAATGACCACGTTGATATATACGGCGTCGAACCCCTTGGTAGAGGACCCAAACTCGGCGACCACGCAGCAAGTTTGAGATACGGAACAGAAGGTGTTATGCACGGATTTAACAGCATTATGCTTAAGGATGAAAACGGCGAACCTGCACCTGTATATTCAGTTGCAAGCGGCCTTGACTATCCTTCATCAGGTCCTGAACACGCGTTCTTGCACGACCTTGGCAGAGTAATTTATGACGTTGTAGACGACGAAGAAACAATAGATGCATTCTTTACACTTTCAAGACTTGAAGGTATTATTCCTGCAATTGAAAGTGCACACGCTGTTGCTTACGGTATGAAGCTTGCAAAGAAAATGGAAAAAGGCTCAATCCTTATCAACCTTTCGGGTAGAGGCGACAAGGATATGGACTATATTATCGAAAACTACGGTATAAGATAAACAAATTTTTTAATATAACAAAGGGCAGAGACTTTTGCAGTCTTTGTCCTTTGTTTTTTCTTAATTTTTTGTTTACAAAAAAAGTCAAAAAAATTGAATTTTTTTGCAAAAAAAATATTGCAATATGAAAAAAATTGTGATACTATACTTGTATATTTTTTTAATTTTTACTAAGAGGTGATTCCTTTGAAACTCATGGAAACCATGGTTGAACGCGGACATGAAAAAGTTTTGTTCGTAAATAATGAAAAAGCAGGCCTTCAGGCAATTATTGCAGTACATAATACAGTGAGAGGCCCTGCCATCGGCGGATGCCGTCTCTATCCTTATGCATCAAGTGATGATGCACTTTTTGACGTTCTTCGTCTTTCACGCGGTATGTCTCATAAGAATGCTGCAGCTGGTCTTGATTTCGGCGGCGGTAAGGGTGTTATCATTGCTGACCCCTCACAGAAGACAGAAGCTATGTTTGAAGCTTTTGCTGAAGCAGTAAACGCTCTCGGCGGTTGCTACATTACAGCAGAAGACGTTAACACAGACTGTGACGACGCTCTTATTATGGCAAGAAAGACAAAGCATATTTGTGGTCTCCCCCACATCAGTGGCGACCCTTCTCCTTACACAGCTATCGGTACATATCAGGGTATCAAAGCTACTGCAAAGGTTCTTTTCGGTAGCGACAGCCTTAACGGTTTGGAAATTGCTGTTCAGGGTATCGGTAAAGTAGGTTATGACCTTTGCCACCACCTTGCAAAAGAAGGCGCAAAACTTTACGTATCAAACCGTAACAATATGGTGCCCCTTGAAAAGCTCCGTGACGAATTCGGTGCAGAAATCGTTTCTGCAGACAAGATTCTTTCTCAGAAGTGCGACATTCTTGCTCCTTGTGCAATGGGTGCTATCGTTAACCCCACAACAATTCCTAACTTCAACTGTAAGGCAATTGCAGGTGCGGCTAACAACGTTATTCTTGACCTTGCTTCAGGCGAAGCTCTCAAGGCAAGAGGTATTGCTTATGCTCCTGACTTCATCATCAACGCAGGTGGCGTAATTAACGCAGCAGGCGAAGCAGCAGGCAACTACAACGAAGAAGAAGTTCTCAAGAAGGTTAACAACATCTACAATACTGTTGAACGTATCCTTACAGAATCTAAGGAAACAGGCAGACCTGAAGGTGTTATTGCTGAAGAATTCGCTGAAGAATGCATCTGGGGCAAAAGATAATTAAATAATAAAAACATTAATAAAAAAATCTCGTTTGATGAAAACGAGATTTTTTGTTGTTTTGGCACCCCCGGCGGGAATCGAACCCACGACTAATCCTTAGGAGGGACTTGTAATATCCACTTTACTACAGGGGCGCATATTATAAAAATTGGGTTTGTTCATACGAGCATAGCGAGTATCAAGGTTTGTGTAACCTGTTCAAAATCTATGATTTTGGTAACGGGTTACAAATCTTATATCCATTTAACTATGCAGGCAAAAAGATTTACTTTTGCATTATAACATAATATCAACAAAAATTCAAGTAAAATCAGGACAAAAGAGCGGTTAAATATAGGCTCATCACTTGATTTTTTAATTATTCTTTGTTATAATTATAGGGATTATATAAATATATTAAGAAAAGGGGTAGAATATGCGTTCACTAAAGGCATTTGTAATCTCATTTGTTCTCTCATTGACTGTATTTGGTATTCTTGCATATAACATAGTCAGCAACGCATTTGATATAAAGTTTTCTGTGCCGACTATCAACAACAGTACAGTTGCATCAGAAGAAATAGACTCCCCGATAAGACCTAACAAACCGGTTGAAGATAACTCAGAAGAAGTTGAAGAAAATTTTGATGAAATAACAGTACCTGTGGGCGACTTGAATTTACCTACAGGTAAGGAAAGCGAAATTTCTTTACTTTATATCGGTACTGACTATCAGCCCAGCCTTTTTGACTATAATAAGAGCGGATATGATGAAGACGGTTTTTACGTAAAGAAACGTAAGGTTATGGCAGAAACGTTTCTTCTCATAAAGATTGACAGAGCAAAGCAGACGTTTCTTTTCTCTGCAATTCCCGCAAACACGATAATGAACAAAAACACAAACAAGACCATAGGCGAACTTTACAGTGAAAAGGGCGCTTCATATATGGTTGACTGTGTATATGCCTTGACAGGTATTCAAGTTGAATACGTTTCAGTTGCAGGTGTTGAAGACACCGCAAAAATTCTCAAAAAATTCGGCAACGTAATGTACGACGTTCCTTGTAATATGGAATATAAAAACGAAGAAATCAAGCTTGACGTTAATATTCAGGCAGGGCTTCAGAACCTTACACCTGCACAGGTACACGATATGCTTCGTTTTGATGAATATTCTGCAGACTTTATTTATACAAGAGAAAGCGTGCTTGTAGACTTTACTCAGGTGTTGTTTGAAAAGCTTACGGCTCCCGCATATTTCAGCAAGGCGGAAGAAATGTATAAGAGTATACATAGTATGCTTGAAACAAACTTTGACGTAGCGGATTTTAAAGATAATATAGACTTGTTCTTCTCATTTTCTAAGTACCGTACGGTAGTAGTTACGTATCCCGGATATGAAAAAGAAGAATTTGGAGAGATTTTGTTTGTGCCTACAACAAGCGAAGCTCTCGGCTCTTACGAAGAATATAAATAATATACATATATTAGGAGTTACATCATGATTAACACAGAAAAAACGATGGAAAAAATTGTTGCATTGTGCAAAAACCGCGGTTTTGTATTCAGTGGTTCTGAAATTTACGGCGGTCTTGCAAACTCTTGGGACTACGGACCTTTGGGCGTAGAACTTAAGAACAATGTAAAGAAAGCTTGGTGGAAGAAGTTTGTACAGGAATCAAAACTTAACGTTGGTCTTGACAGCGCTATCCTTATGAACCCTGAAGTTTGGGTTGCATCAGGCCACGTTGTAAACTTCCACGACCCGCTTATAGACTGTAAGTCTTGTAAAATGCGTCACAGAGCAGACAAGCTTATTGAAGAATGGGCACAAGAAAACGGCAAGGACGTTAAGGTTGAAGCTATGTCAAATGACGAAATGTCAGCTTTCATTGAAGAAAACAACGTTCCTTGTTCAAACTGCGGAAAGTCTGAATTTACAGGTATCCGTAAGTTCAATATGATGTTTAAGACATTCCAGGGTGTTACTGAAGACTCACAGGCTCAGCTTTATATGCGTCCTGAAACAGCA
>JAZRPI010000209.1:0-5794 GCA_045649165.1 Eubacteriales bacterium
AGTATGGAGAAAGCAATGAGCAACAATCCGCTTAATTCAATAAAAAACAAATAATTTTATTTATGCTCGAACTTATCTTTGAAAACAAAGGTAAGTTCGAGTTTTTTATTGAACATACCAATCAATAATCCATTTGCAAACGCTGAAATAACAGTGCCTATATTTATAACCTTAAACATTCCAAGTCCAAAAAACGAAAACGAAAGAATAACAGAAAAAACCAGACTTGAAATATCATAAAAAAGTTTTACTTTGTGTACAGCAAAATTATATTTTTCTGCAACTTCTTTGACAATCAATTCATAAGCTTCGGGCGGAAGATACGTCTTGAACATCAAAGCAACACCAAACGAAGATGACAATAATCCGATTATCAATAAAATAGCACGTATAACTAATAGTTCATTTGGTATATATATAGTTGCTAAATTTATCGTATCAAGAACAAATCCGTAAATCACTGCAGTTAAAATTGAAAATATATAAGATAACTTAAACTTTCGCAAAACCACTATTGTTGCAACAATCAACAAGATTTGAAAAGTATATGCAGCCATTCCGAAAGTAAAAAAGGGAAGATATTGCGAAATTTTCAGATATAAAACGTATGGCGGTGCGATTACCATAGACATACCGAGATTTGCCCTTTGTGTTAGAGATGCGCCTAAAGCAAGAAACAAAATACCAAAAACATACGCTAATTCCGAGTAAAATACTTTTTGTTTTCTCATAAAAACCTCAAGAATAAAATAAAAGCTTTTCGCGTTTTGGGAAAAAGGAAAACGCAAAAAGCTTTTTGTTTTTTATATAATTAGTTTGTGTAGTTGTCGAAGTAACCCTGAACAAGAACAACGGGAGTACCCTTATCTCCTGAGCCACTTGTAAGGTCACAAAGTGAGCCGATAAGGTCTGTGAGCTGTCGGGGAGTTGTGCCCTGAGAAGCCATGTTACCAACAAGGTTGCTCTGTTTTGACTTGATACTTTCAGAAATAGCCTTTTTGAGTTCTTCGCCCGAAAGGTCTTTGAAATCATTGTCTGCAAGATATTTAAGTTTAAGCTCATTAGGTGTACCAATAAGACCATCAGTAAATGCAGGAGAAACAACCGGGTCTGCAAGCTCCCAGATTTTTCCCTGTGGGTCTTTAAAAGCACCGTCGCCATAAACCATAACTTCTACATGTTTGCCTGTTCTTTCAAAAACACGCTTCTGAACGTCGAGAACAAGGTCCTTGCATTCACGGGGGAAGAGTTTGATTTTATCTTCTGTTGATTTGTTTGAACCAAGAAGACCGTATTTTTCGTTGTAACCACTTCCGTTGATGCTAGTTGTAAGAATATCATCAAGGCTGCAAACCTTTTTAGCACCTGCAGCTTCAAGAATGCGCTTTGTGCGAGCACGTGTATGAATGTCGCAGTTTATAACATAATCAGTATAGTTGAGAATAGACTTAGCCTGGTTTGCAAATACAATTTCAACTTCAGCACCACATGAGCGTACAAGGTCGCCGTAGTATTCTACGTAGTCAACTCCTGTGAATTCATGTTTGTTTTCGCCGAAAAGTTCGCGGTATTTTTCAAGTGTAAGTACGTCTGAATAAGGATTAACACCTGCAGCATCAATTTTGTCAAGGCTTACAAGTTCGTTTCCTACTTCGTCAGAAGGGTAGCTCAACATAAGAACTACTTTTTTAACACCCATAGCAATTCCGCGCAAACAAATTGCAAATCTATTTCTTGAAAGAATAGGGAAGATTACACCAACTGTATCAGAGCCAATCTTGGCCTTTACGTCAGCAGCAATATCTTCAACAGATGCATAGTTACCCTGAGCTCTAGCAACAATGGATTCTGTCATAGAAATAACATCTCGGTCATTTAAAGAAAAACCTTCTATTTCAGCCGCTTCAATAACACTATCTGTTACAATTGCAGCCAAATCGTCTCCTTCTCTGATAATAGGGCAACGGATACCTCTTGATACCGTACCAACTCTGCGTTCTTTCTGTTCCATACTGATTTTCCTTTCTTGGATATGATTATGCAAATAAATTGCAAATCTCGTAAATTTCATTACAGAAAAAATAACATTTTTAAAACCACCCTATATTATATAGCTATTTTACAAATTTTTCAAGTGTTTTTTTAATGTTTTTTCTATGAAATGCGACTTTTTTATAACAAAAAGAAAAAGCCGATATATATCGGCTTTTAAAAATATCAAAATTTAGGGTCTGAGTCCTAATCCACCCTCTAAAGTGAGAGTTTCGCCCGTCATATATTTGAAGTCGGGATTTGCAAGCTGAACACAAACTCTACCGATTTCAAGTTCAGAATCACCAAAGTGACCTGCAGGTGGAGTGTGAACGTTCTTTTCAAATGCTTCTGGATATGCATTCTGGAACTGTTCGAGCTGAGCTGTCCATGCAAGTGGGCAAATAACGTTTACGTTAATTCCGTCGCGCGCCCATTCTGTTGCAGCAACACGGCTAAGTCCTCTGATACCTTCTTTTGCTGCAGCGTACGAACACTGTCCAAAGTTACCAAAAAGACCTGCGCCAGATGCAAAATTAATTACTGAACCCTGTGTTTCTTTAAGGTAAGGATAGCACGCTTTCATGTAATAAAAAGCTGCATAAAGGCCTGAATACATAGCAAGATTGAATTGTTCTGTTGTGTGTGATGCAATCGGCACACCTGATGCAGATGCCTGTGCATTATTAATAAGAACGTCAATTCTGCCAAACGTATCGTAAGCTTTTTTTACAACATCATTAACAACTGCTTCGTTATCGCTGTTTTCATTTACGTCTGCGGAAATAACTAATACTTTGATACCATAAAGTTTTTCGAGTTCTTCTTTAGCATCTTCCAATTTTTTTACATTTCTACCTGTAATAACAAGGTTTGCACCTTCTTTGGCATAAGCAGTTGCAATTCCATATCCGATTGAGCCGCATCTACCGTCAGAAAGTACAGCTCTGCCTGCGCCTGTGATTATCGCTGTTTTACCTGTCAAAAAACCCATAAAGTTACCTCCAAAAAATTATATTTAAAGTGCATTTACGATTGCTTCGTAAAGTTCATCAAATTCTTCAAAAGCCTGTACATCGGGGTTGTCATTTTTTATCTTTTCGGTACTCTTAAATAAGAAACCTGCTTTGCTTGCTTTAATCATTCCAAGGTCGTTATGACTGTCGCCTGCGGCTATTGTTTCAAAACCAACAGATTGAAGTGCCTTTACCGTTGAATACTTTGATTTATCAACGCGCATTTTATATCCTGTGATTGTGCCATCTTCAGCTACTTCAAGAGTATTACAGAAAAGGGTAGGCCATCCAAGTTTTTCCATAAGGGGCATACCAAACTGAGTAAATGTATCACTGAGTATAATTACCTGTGTGTGTTTACGGAGTTTGTCAAGAAATTCTTTTGCACCAGGAAGGGGATCGATTTTTGAAATAGTTTCCTGTATTTCTTTAAGCCCGAGCTTATGTTCTTTGAGAATATCAAGTCTGTATTGCATCAGTTTATCATAATCAGGCTCGTCTCTTGTAGTTCTTTTCAATTCAGGAATACCTGTTGCTTCAGCAAATGCTATCCAGATTTCAGGAACAAGCACACCTTCCATATCTAAGCATACAATGTTTAAGTTACTCATAATTTACCTCGCGTATATGTATTATTAGCATAATTTTAACTTATATTAACAAAAAAATCAATAGAAGTGTATCATTTTTATAAATTAACACAAAATAAAAACATAAATCAAGCTTTTCGTTCAGAAAGGGGTAATACAAATGAAGAAAAAAACAAAACTCGTTGACGAACTTATAAAGGGATATAACGACAAGGAGAGCCTGAAATTCGACCCAAATGGTAGTTGGACCGGCTTAACTTCCAACATAACCGAAAAACCAATACAAGACGCTGATGATTTATAAAAAAACAGGACACAATCGTGTCCTGTTTTGGTTTGTTATATTATTCCCACTCAATTGTGCCTGTGGGTTTGGGTGTAAGGTCATAAAGAACTCTGTTGATGCCTTCAACTTCAGCTGTAATGCGAGCTGTGATTTTGTGAAGAACATCGTAGGGGATTTCTTCAATAGTAGCTGTCATAGCGTCGCTTGTATTTACGGCACGGATAATAGCAGGCCAACCTTCATAACGCTTGTCATCACGTACACCAACGCTCTTCATATCCGGAACAGAGATGAAGTACTGCCATACCTTACCTGCAAGACCACAATTGTCAAATTCTTCACGGAGAATTGCATCTGCTTCGCGGAGAGCGTGGAGTCTATCCTTTGTGATAGCACCAAGACAACGAACACCAAGACCGGGTCCAGGGAAGGGCTGACGGTATACCATATTATGGGGAAGACCGAGAGCATCACCAACAACACGAACTTCATCTTTATAAAGAAGACGTACAGGTTCTACAAGTTCAAACTGCATATCTTCAGGAAGACCACCAACGTTATGATGAGCTTTTACACCATGAGATTCAATAATGTCAGGATAAATTGTACCTTGTGCAAGGAATGAAATTCCTTCAAGTTTTGAAGCTTCTTCGTCAAAAACTTTAATAAATTCATTACCAATAATCTTACGTTTCTTTTCGGGGTCAGCTTCGCCTTTAAGAAGGTCTAAGAAACGGTCTGCCGCATCAACATAAATAAGGTTTGCGTCAAGTTCTTTACCAAAAACTTCAACAACCTGTTCGCTTTCTCCTTTACGCATAAGACCGTGGTTAACGTGAACACAGATAAGTTGTTTGCCAATAGCTTTTATAAGCAATGCAGCTACAACAGATGAGTCAACACCACCTGAAAGGGCGAGAAGAACTTTTTTATCGCCTACCTGTTGTCTGATTTCAGCAACCTGCTCGTCAATGAAAGCGTTTGCAAGTTCAAGAGTTGTAATACGAGCCATAGAATCGGGACGTTTGTTGTTTTGCATATAATTTATCCTCCATATATATATCACTTAGATTTAGCAAAGTTTTTTGTATAGTAATCGGAATTTTTACCAAGAAGATTGTTCAATTCATCAATTCCGTATTTTTCTGCAAGTGTCGGCATTGCTGAATAAAGATTTGTTCCAAGCCCAAGTCTGTCTCCATCAATCTTACAACCAATAGCGGCCAATGTTGTGGGAAACATATCCATAGGTGTAAACATACGTTCTTTCACGTTGTCAGTAGTAGCAGCACAGTTAATGAAACAATTGTACATATGTCTTTCATATTCATCGGAGAAGTTTCTGTCAAAATATGCAGCATCCATACTTGCATGGTCACCAACAACGATTATAGATGTGTTTTCATAGAACGGCTGAGTCTTAATCCATTCAACAAATGCGTAAAGCTGTTTACTTGCACATGAATAGACGTTTTCATATTTTTCATCGTATTGGTCGCCACAAAGACTGCATTTATATCCGCCTACATGATGTGTATCAACAGTAAGCATACTGAAAGAGAAGGGCTGACCTTTTGATGCAAGTTCGGGAATTACCTTTTTTGCATATTCGTACAAATGTAAATCTTCCATCCCCCACCAAACTTTATAGTCTTTAGGGATGATACCGTCTTTTCTAGCTGAAAACAAGTCATAAACCACGTTGGCGCCATGCTGAAGATAATATTGGTCTCTTCCGGCATAGTTGCCCTCAGAACCAAACATTACAGCTTGATAATAACCATTTTCTTTGAGTACGTTAGTAATACTTGTAACACCAGGAAGGAACGGAGCAGATTTTCCGTATGTATTTCTCTTCATAGGAATACTAA
>JAZRPI010000210.1:0-8869 GCA_045649165.1 Eubacteriales bacterium
ACCACACCCATTATAAGAACGGGTATAAAAAGCAGTGCGGCAAAAAGCCAACCACCTGTATATTCAAAAGTCCCCGCAGGGAGAAATATAAGCAAACCTATAAGTGCTATCCCACAAATAAATTTAGTTATTGCATCAAACAGTAGTTTCATAGCGTCTCCAAATATAATATTTCTCTTATTTACAAACTGCGTATATTTCTTTCAATCTGCTCTATAATTTTGACAAAAACATCATCACTCTGCCCTGTCGGGTCGGGAAGATTCCAGTTGTCATCATAGGCTCTGTTTATAAAAGGACAACCAACGTCGCACCCCATTGATATGGCAATATCGGGCAACGGTATCTTGTCAAACGTTTTGCTGTACTGTGATTTTTCCATATCAATACCGTAAAGCTTTTTCATCAATCGCACAGCGTCCTGATTGATTTGCGGCTTGGTCTCGGTTCCTGCTGAATAAAAATCGTATTTATCGCTTGCAAGATGTTTGCCTAACGCTTCGGCAATCTGACTGCGACAAGAATTATGTACACAAATAAAAGCTATTTTCTTTTTCATCTAAAAGGACACCTTTCTCCGATACATTGGTTATTTTGAGCCGAGTGGGTACACTTGATTTCGCCAAGTTGCATTTCCACCCCAAGTTTTTCTTTTACAAACTTTACCGCTTCTGTTATAGCAAGGTAAGAATCGCGCTTACAACAACGTGGTCCACCGACCTTGCCTATTGCATTCAATGCGCTTGACGTCATAAGGTTAGACAGCCCCCACGCTTCATTCGCAAGTGGTGTTGAGCCTGTAACAATAGACACAAACATACCGCTGCTTATACCGGCACCGCAAGCACCCCAGAAGCCGCAAACACCACCGGGAACTTTTTTGCCGCGCGACTGCATTTCAACAAGTGCTTTATGTAAGTCGATTTCGCCGCCTGAGTTTTTATAAGCTGTAAGCAAAGCAGAGCCGACCATTATGTGATGTTCAGGCCCGTGCATGTGACAAAAAGGCTGAGCCATAAGCTTTTTCAAAATCTCAATTGGATTTTTTGAATTACTTTTAAGGCAAATGCCAATAACAGTATCAATTCCGCTTGTATGACACTCATCGCATACATAATGACCGTTTGTGCAAGCAGTTTTTGTGCTCTCTTTTTTATGACAAAGGGCGCATTCCATTTGTATTTCATTTTCTAAATATTTAAGCGGTGCACCACAAATCAAACATTCGTCTTTCATTTCTTTTCTCCTTGAAAGGTTTATATATTCATTGTAGCATATAAACTTTACTATATCAATCCAAATAGCAAAAAATGCGATAGAAAAACTACCGCATTTTTTTACTCCTTTTTATATCATCGGTTGCCGGATTGTCAATGACTTCCCCGCTTTGCGTGAACCTTGAACCGTGGCAAGAGCAGTCCCACGAATGTTCGTCCTTGTTATATTTCAATGCGCACCCAAGATGCGGACATCTTGGCGCTGTCGGGGTCAACAGCCCCATTATTGATTCAAAAGCATTTACTGCAAGTTGTGGTCTTAGTATACTTCGCGAAGGAGAAAATACAGACGCGTATTCATTTTTCTTTTCATTAACCAAATCAGTCAATATTTTTGCCGCCACCATTGACGAAGTCATACCCCATTTATTAAAGCCAGTTGCCACAAATAAATCAGGTGTACTCTTTGAATACTGTCCTATATATGGCACTCCGTCAAGCGACATACAATCCTGTGTCGCCCATTTGTATCTAATTTTTGATGACGGATAGTATTTATTTGCAAATGCTTTAAGTTCACGCCAATTCCCACCGTTCTTTCCCGTACGATGAGAGCCGCCGCCAAGCAAAAGTAAACCCTTATAATTACGGAATGACAGCCCCTTCAGGTTTTCGTCAACGTACATTCCACATACATCCACTGCATTCTCAAGCGCCAACACGTAAGAACGATGCTGATATAATTTTAAAAAATAACTACCGTGCTTGTTAAGTAGCGGAAAATGTGTTGCAACTATCATTTTTTTGCAGTCTATTTCTCCGTATTCGGTTATCGCCTTTTTCGGCATTAATTCTTTTACCTTTGTGTTTTCATATATTGGTAAATCTTTCGCTATCTGAGACAAAAACTTCAGCGGATGAAACTGCGCTTGATTTTTTATTAAAACTGCCCCCGCTACGTCAAACGGCAGGTCATAACCTTCGCAAAACTCTGCCTTAAATTTTAGCCTATGATAAGCTTCTACTTCTCTTTCTATCTTGTATGCATCATTAATTGAATATACGTAAGCGTCTTTTTTCTCATAGTCACAGTCAAGAGTGGCGCATAGTTTTTCATATTCCAAACAAGCGTCGTTCTGAGCTTTCAGATAAAGCGCTGCCTTTTCAACACCAAACTGTTTTATGAGCTTGTCATATAAAAGACCGTGTTGCAGAGTAATCTTTGCCGTAGTATTTTTGGTTATCCCACTATATATACTTTTTGCTTCAACCAAAACACAGTCAACGCCTGCATTTTTGAGCATATATGCGCATAAAATACCCGTAATACCGCCGCCGATTATTAGCACGTCCGTTTTTATATTACCCTTTAACTGCGGAAAATTTGTTTTCTCAAAACCGTCTATCCATAGAGACTCCATTATATCACTCCCTTTACTGTATATTATCAGCAGTAATCAACAAGGTTATTCTCAAACTACTTCTTGCCAACAAACAAATAATATGATACAATTTTGTAAAACGTATTAGGGAGATTTTTTGATATGTCTTTTGAAAAAATAAAAAACAGGTTTGGCTTTGGAATAATGCGTCTGAAAATGGTTGACGATAAAGTAGATTATGATGAATTTACAAAAATGGTTGACGCTTATATGAAAGCCGGCTTCAACTATTTTGATACAGCGCACGGATATATTGACGGAAAAAGCGAAATCGCTTTGCGCGACTGTCTTACGTCAAGATATGACCGTGAAGACTACTTCCTTGCAAACAAAATTTCTTCTTGGATGTTTGGCGAAGAAAAAGACGTTATTCCCTATTTTAATGAACAGCTTGAAATATGCGGAGTTGATTATTTCGACTCATACCTTTTCCATTGTATCAATCACGATACATATCCCAAATATAAAGATTGTAACGTGTTTGAAACTATGAAAGACTTGAAAGAACAGGGCAAAATCAAGCATCTCGGCATTTCATTCCACGATACAGCAGATTATCTTGATATGGTACTCACAGAACAGCCCTACCTTGAATTCGTACAGCTTCAGATTAACTATCTTGACTATGACGACCCAACTGTACAGAGCCAGAAATGCTACGACGTTGCAGTAAAACACGGCAAAAAAGTAGTAATTATGGAGCCTGTCAAAGGCGGACATCTTGTAAATCTGCCAAAAGAAGCAGCAAAACTGTTTGATGAACACGGCAAGGGTTCGTATGCTTCATACGCTTTACGTTTTGCGGCAAGTTACCCTGAAGTAATTATGGTTCTTTCGGGTATGGGTACAGTCGAAATGATGGAAGACAATATAAAAACCTTTACAAACTTTGTTCCGTTCAGCGAAGAAGAATATAAGCTTACTGACAAAGCACGCGAGATTATACGCCAATCAAGACAAATACCCTGTACAAAGTGTAACTACTGCGCTGACGTATGCAAAGCAAATATTCCGATTTCGGAAAACTTTGAAGTATACAACAGCTATACAGGCGCAAAAATATCAAAGAAAGAAGCTAAGGCGAATCTCCCCACTCATTCGGGTGCAGTTACTGACTGCATTAAATGCGGCAAATGTGAAAACGTCTGCCCACAGCATATTGCTATTCGTGAACAGCTTGAAAGAATCGCAAAAATATTTGGCCTTAACAAAAAATAATACTGTTTCTATCATATAAAAAATTACGTTTGCATAATATATTACCAATCAGAAAAATGTTTTCTCAAAAAGCAGTATATTATGAAAACTAACCTTTGGCGCAATATACTGACCTATTTTATCGCAATACTTATTCCGCTTGCAGTAGGTGTGACTTCAGCTCTGCTGACAATGGACAGTATGAATATATATGAGATAATCGTACGTCCACCGCTGTCGCCGCCGTCAATAGTTTTTCCGATTGTGTGGACAATACTGTATACGCTTATGGGAATAAGCTCAGCTATCATATTTACAAACAGGCAAAAAGATATTGAATCTGCAAGTCTTGGTCTTTCTTACTATGCAATCAGCCTTGCATTTAACTTTGTATGGAGTATAATCTTCTTCAATTTTAGATACTATCTTTTTGCATTCGTATGGTTGCTTGTGCTTTTGTATCTGATAATACGCACGATTATGACGTACAAAAAAGTGTCGCCATTAGCGGCATATCTGCAAATACCCTATGCAATATGGGTAGCCTTTGCGGGATATCTTACAATCGCAATATATCTTTTGAATAAATAAAAAAAGACGGATTGTTTCCGTCTTTTTTGTTTATTCTTTTTCAAAGCCGACGAGTATTCCGCCCTTTTCTGCATAAAAGCTGCATAACGCTCTGCAACCGTAGATTTCTACGTCTGCATTTTTATACTCTCTGACTAATCTTTCTTTGAGCTTCAGCGCAAACTCTTCATTTAAGCAATGTGATATTCTTATCTTGCCGCCATTATATTTAAGCTCTTTCAACTGCTTTACTATTGCTTCAAGCGAATTATTCTCTCCCCTGCATTTTTCAAGCATTTCAAGAGTGCCGATATCACTCGCCTTACCCAAAGCGCGTATGCCTAAAATTCCTGCCATTTTTGCGGCAATATGACTTACCCTTCCATTATTCGCAAGGTTTTTCATAGACTGGAGCATAAACAAAAGCCCTGTCTTTTTCATATATTCATCTACCTTCTTGCATACAGCTTCAAACTCTTCGCCTTGCAAAACAAGCTCTTGTATCTTTTCAATAATAAGCTTCATTTCAGGGCCTGTTGAGAGCGAATTTATAACAAGCACCTTTCTTTCAGGGTACTGTTCGTCGTACATTTTCTTTGCTAAGACAGCTGCATTATAGCTTCCCGACAACGACGCTGTAATTGTTATACAAAAAACGTACTCAGCATCTCCAAAAACTTCAAGCCAATCGTTAACGTTCGGACAAGAAGTAGACGACTTACCGTTATATTTCAAAAGGTCTTCCACCATTACCTTTACGTCAAGGTCTTTATTGTCGGTATATTCTTTTTCACTTGTTATAATCTTCAAGGGTGCAGATGCAAAACTCATCCCGTCAATTTTCAAAACGTCGCTTGACGAATCTGCAACTATTTTTACTTTGTTTATATCCATTGCCATACCTTCTCTACACGTATTTTACACTTTTAGTATACACGAAATTTGTTGATATGTCAACGATTCGACATTAACTAACAATGTAAATTCTTCTTTTTGGGTTGATTATATATGAATTATAATATATAATTACTTCTTGATATTGTCAAAAGGAGTATATATGAGAATTCAGTTATCTGACCATTTTACATATAAAAAACTCTTTCGCTTTACATTTCCGTCAATCGTAATGATGGTATTTACGTCAATATACGGCGTTGTCGACGGTTTTTTCGTATCAAACTACGTTGGAAAAACACCCTTTGCGGCAGTTAATCTGATATTCCCTTTTATTATGATTCTTGCTGCGTTCGGTTTTATGTTTGGTACAGGCGGAAGCGCTTTAGTCGCAAAATCGCTTGGACAAAAACAAGATATAAAAGCCAATATGCAATTTTCTCTTATTGTATATTCGTCCATAATAACGGGTGTTATTCTTGCTGTGCTTGGAATTATTTTTGTCAAGCCTATTTCTATACTGTTGGGGGCAGAAGGCGAGCTTGTCAGGCATTGTGTTATATACGGTTCAATAATCCTTGCCGCTATTCCTTTTTTTATGCTTCAGTATGAATTTCAGAGCTTTTTTATTGCAGCTGAAAAACCAAAACTTGGACTTCTTGTTACCGTAATTTCAGGTGTAACAAATATGGTACTTGACGCTTTATTTATTGCCGTATTTGATTGGGGCCTTGTAGGTGCAGCTTTAGCTACGTCATTAAGTCAGGTTGTCGGCGGCATTATTCCTTTATTCTATTTTGGCAGAAAGAACACGAGTCTGCTCAGACTCACAAGTACAATATTTGATGCAAGAACGCTTATCAAAACCTGCACAAACGGTTCTTCCGAACTTTTATCAAACCTTTCAATGTCGCTTGTGAGTATGCTGTATAATTTTCAGCTTATAAAATATGCAGGCGAAGACGGTATTGCTGCATACGGGGTACTTATGTACGTCAACTTCTGCTTCGTTGCAATCTTTATCGGATATTCAGTAGGGACTGCACCCGTAATAAGCTATCATTTCGGCGCAAAGAATTATAAAGAACTAAAAAGTTTACTCAAAAAGAGCATAGTTTTAATCAGTCTTTGCTCTGTCGCTATGCTTGTTCTCGGCGAAGTGTTGGCAAAACCCCTTTCTCTTATGTTTGTAAGCTATGACAAAACCTTGCTTGAATTAACTTTACGCGGATTTATAATATATTCATTTTCTTTCCTGTTTGCAGGACTTGCAATATACGGCTCGTCATTCTTTACCGCGCTCAATGACGGACTTACATCTGCAATTATATCATTTCTGCGTACGCTTGTGTTTCAGATAGCGGCAGTTATGATTCTTCCCATATTTCTTGAAATTGACGGAATATGGTTTTCAATCGTTATTGCAGAATTTTTGGCGGTTATCGTCAATATACTGTTCCTTGTCGGAAAAAGAAAGAAATATAAATATTGGTAAAATAAAAATATATACGGAGAAATATTATGGAAACAAAACAGTTTTTCGTTGACCCTGTACTCTATAAGGGAAGACCGGAAGATACAACAAACAGACTTGAAAAAGAAATCAGAGTATATGACTTGCTCGATTCACTCGGCATTGAATATGAAAGATGCGACCACGACAACGCAGACACTATCGAAGACTGTGAAAAGGTTGAAGAAATCATCGGCGTTGATATATGCAAAAATTTGTTTTTGTGTAACAGACAGATGACAAAATTCTACGTACTTATGATGCCAGGAAGAAAGCCTTTCAAAACAAAGGATATTTCTCAGCAGATTGGCAGTTCAAGACTTTCTTTTGCTCCTGCAGAAAAAATGCTCGAATTTCTTGATATTACACCCGGTTCTGTAAGCATTATGGGACTTATGAACGACAAGAAAAATGACATTCAGCTTCTTCTTGACAGAGAGATTGCTGAGAGTGAATTCGTCAGATGCCACCCGTGTATAAATACGTCAACACTCAAAATCAAGACTAAAGATATTCTTGTCAAGTTCTTGCCTGCAGTCAAGCATACCGCTATGGTGGTTGACCTGCCAAACGTAATTGAAGAATAAATAAAAAAGCACCGTTTTCGGTGCTTTTCGTTTTAGTTAAAATCAAACTGTTCGAATTTATATCCGTAGGTATCGGCATATATTTCTGCTTCTGAGTCGCGTATGCCGTGTATTACAAATCCCTTGCAGTCTGCAAAAATATCAACATCCATTTCTGTAACACTTTCGGGGATATATATGTCCTTAAGTGATTTGCAGCTTTGGAAAGCATATAGTTCTATCGTCTTTACGCCTGAAGAAACATTAAAACTTTCTATTGGTGTATATGAAAACATTCCCCTTGAAATTACTTCAAGAGATTCTGGCAATTTTATTTCAGTCAAAGACTCGCAGCCTTGGAATACGTTTTCGCCCATTTTTTTGAGCCCTTCGTTAAGGTTAACAGTCTTTAAAGAGTGACAGCCAACCAAAATATTATTACCTGTTTCAATAAGTCCTTTTGAAGTAAAACTTTCTAAATTATGGCAGTTATAGAAAATATAGTCGTCAATCTTCTTTACAGACTCGGGTAAAACAATCTCTTTCAAACCCGTAACACCAAAAGCATTTTCGCCTATAAATTCAACGGTTTCGGGTATTTCAATCTCAGTTAAAGCTGAACAGAAAGTTAAAAGTCCCATCGGTATTTCTTTCAGTCCCTTAGGAAGCTGAACACTTTTTAAATTCGCGCATCTTCTGAACGCGTATGACTCTATTGTCTTTACGCTGTCGGGTATTACAACACTTGTAATTTGCTGTTGGTCAAATGCGCTTTCTGAAATTGCAACAACACTATGTTTGCCTATTGTTTCGGGGATTACAACATCAGTTTCTTCCCCCGTATAGCCAGTTATTGATATTCCGCCTTCTACCTTTTCATAAGTAAAGTCGCTTTTCTGCCCACACGAAGCAAAAGCATATATTACCAAAAGTAACATAAGAATAACCGATAGCTTCTTCATAAAATATTATCTCCAAACAGTATTTTTTGTATTATACCACCTGAAAGCAAACTATTTCAATAAAAAGAGAATAAAATTTACATTTTCATTTACAAAGTAAAGAACGCGTGATATAATTAGTCTATAAAAGAAGTAATTTATAGAAAGTGAGATATACATATATGGTACTTTTACAGAACGAAGAACTTAAGGTTCAAATAAGCGAACTCGGCGCAGAAATTTGGTCTGTCACAACAAAAGAAGGACGCGAATGCACTTGGAACGGCGACCCGACTTTCTGGAAAGGCAGGGGCCCACAGCTCTTCCCCATTTGCGGAAGACTTCGCGACAACAAATATATTTATGACGGAAAAGAATATACTTTGGGAAGCCACGGTTTTGCAAAGCTTATGGAATATTCTGCAGAAAAAATCAGCGACACATGCGCAGTTCTCACTCTCCGTGAAACAGAAGAAACATTGGTTAACTATCCCTTTAAATTCGAATTTAACGTAAAATTCACACTCAA
>JAZRPI010000211.1:0-2820 GCA_045649165.1 Eubacteriales bacterium
CTGGTCTTTTATAACGTCAGTGTTATGCGCTTTTTCAATAAGATGCTTTGTAAGACCGTTTGTATAGGCGATTGTGCCTGTAAGCATTGTCGTATCAGCATCTTCTTGTGGACGTAAAATACCTGTAACTTTAAGTGTCAATGCGTTATCATAGAGATAACGGAGACCGGCATCAGTATCGCGCAGGTCAATATAAAGACCTGTTGCTTCATCGTAACGGAAGCAGTCAGCACTCAGAATTGTTTTGTATTCTGTATTAAGAATTTCATCATAAGTCCATTTCTTTTGTACATCGTCTTCGTTAAGTGTACCGCCGCCCAAAGAAGCGTCAGCAAGCTTGTCAATATCTTTTGCAGAAAGAAGACCTAAAGCGTAGAGAGTAACGTCGTCAAGTTCGTTGTTTTCGTCAACAACGATAGCGATTTCGTTGTAGGCTGACGGCCATTCGCCCTTGATACAGTCGTATTGGTCGTATATAAGGTCGTTTATTGGTTTTCCGTCTTTAGCGGGTAATATCTCTTGCCAAAGAGACATATTGCTCATAGGGCTCATAGAAGACATTGAAGCCATACCACCCATAGAAGACATTGAAGAAAGTGCAGACATATCAACGCCGATATATTTCAAAATAAAACCTTGTAATATTTCTTCAAGATTAGAGCTGATGATATTTCCGTCAACGTTTTCTGTGTATATCTGTAAATCAAGGTCATAAGAATACTGAACGCCGTTGACAGCATCATTGAAAGTAGATTCAGTATCTTTAAGCTTGTTTTCTATATGTGTTTTAAAAGATTTAAGGTCGTTTTTAGTTTCCTGAACGCTGTTCATAGCGTTTATCATATCGTAAAGTGCGCTCTTTTTGTAAACAGCATCATTTTCGTGTGAGTTATCTTCGGAAGCAACGCGCATGAATGCTTCAATAAGAGCTGACATTTCAACAGTAGATGCTTCAAGAGTCAAAGGATATGCAGAAAGTGTGCTTTCCTGTACAGCATCAATGTATGCTGTCGTGCCTTGTGAAATTGCAAGTATAAGAGCAATACCAATAATACCGATAGAACCTGCGAAAGAAGTGAGTATTGTTCTGCCTTTTTTGGAGAAGAGATTTTTCAATGAAAGCATAAAAGAAGTACCGAAAGACATAGACGGCTTCTTTGAATTCTTTTCTTTTATATTAGCTTCTTCTTCCTTTTTCTTTTCAACAGCTACTTCTTCGTCGCTGACAGGCATTGAGTCGTTTGTGATTACGCCGTCAAGCATATTGATAATACGAGAAGAATATTTTTCTGCAATTTCGGGGTTATGAGTAACCATAATTATAAGTCGGTCTTTTGAAATATTCTTCAAAATTTCCATAACCTGAATACTTGTTTCTGTGTCAAGAGCACCGGTTGGCTCGTCAGCAAGAATAATATCGGGGTTGTTTACGAGAGCTCTTGCAATAGCAACTCTCTGCATCTGACCGCCTGACATTTCGCTTGGCTTTTTTGTGAACTGGTCGCCAAGACCAACTTCAATCAATGCTTTTTTTGCTCTTTCGCGTCTTTCGTGCTTTGATACGCCCGAAAGAGTGAGAGCGAGTTCAACGTTCTGAAGAACAGACTGGTGGGGGATAAGGTTATAGCTCTGGAATACAAAGCCAATTGAGTGGTTTCTGTAAGTATCCCAATCTCTGTCCTTGAAATCTTTTGTTGAACGACCGTTAATAATAAGGTCGCCTTCTGTATACTGGTCAAGACCACCGATAATATTAAGCATAGTAGTCTTACCGCAACCGGACTGACCAAGGATTGAAACAAATTCAGCTGAACGGAATTTCAAATCAATACCTTTCAAGGCGTGTACTGTGCCGTTGCCGGCAGGGTAATCTTTTTTTATGTTTTTTAATTCAAGCATTATAAACAAAATCCTTTCTGTCAATACTTGTATGGAAAGCAAAAACTATTATTTCATTTTAATTATAAACGCATTATGTAAACTGCGTATAAACAATTATAAATATTTTTAATAATAAATACCAAATTTTGTTAAATGATTAAATTGGTCATAAATAAATGTTGCATTGTTCACAAAAAAAGCATATAATAAAAAAATAGATATAATAATGGCAAGGAGTGGATATATAATGAATAACAAGCTGTCAGATAGCTTTCGTGATGAAGGAAAAATAAGAATATTTACAATTCCGAACATTCTTTCAATGTTCAGAATATGTCTTATTCCTGTGTTTATATGGCTTTATCTGTCAGGGAAAACAACTGAAGCTGTTGTTGTTCTTGTTTTGTCAGGTCTAACAGACGTTGCTGACGGTTTCATTGCGCGTCATTTCAATATGATAAGCGCAGTAGGTAAAGCGCTTGACCCTGTTTCAGATAAATTAACACAAGCCGCTATGCTTTTCTGCTTACTTAAGCAGTTTAAGGCAATGTGGGTGCCCCTTATTCTTATGTTTTTTAAGGAGATTTTCTCAGGGATTGCGGCTCTTATTGCAATCAAGAGTACAGGACAGGTACACGGTGCAGATTGGCACGGAAAACTTACGACTGTATCACTTTATACAATGATGGCAGTCCATATAGTTTGGGCAGATATACCGCCTGTATTTTCAAATGCTCTTATAGGTATTTGTGTTGTTTTTATGGTTATGTCGCTTGTGCTTTATTCACTCAGAAATATAGGTATGGCGAAAAAAGCAAGAGATGATGCAAAAGGGGAGATTACTGTATGAATAAGGCTTTGAAATGGCTTGATAACTTTTGGTATCATTATAAATGGCACGTTATTATAGGTCTTTTTGTCGTAGTATTTCTTGTTGTA
>JAZRPI010000212.1:0-6478 GCA_045649165.1 Eubacteriales bacterium
CGTTGTTGTTGCGATTGATTCTTTTAAGGGTAGCCTGACTTCGAATGAAGCGGGTAATGCCGTAAGAGAAGCTGTACAAAAACTTGACAGCAGTTCTGAAGTGATTGTAAAAGCATTGGCTGACGGTGGCGAAGGTACTACCGAAGCATTGACTTCTTGCTTAGAATCAGAAACCGTTGAACTGTCTGTAACAGGCCCATTATTAAAAAAGACAAATGCACAGTATAAGATAATAAAAAGCAGTAATACAGCCGTAATAGAAATGGCGGCAGCATCAGGCATTACTCTTATCAGTCAAGAAGAAAGAAATCCGCTTGAAACTACCACGTACGGCGTAGGCGAAATGATAAAGGACGCGATTGAAAAAGGCTGTCGACGCTTCATAATCGGTATAGGCGGAAGTGCTACTAACGACGGCGGAACGGGTATGCTCAGCGCGTTAGGGTTTGAGTTTCTTGACAGCGATGAACAGCCTATTCCTTTAGGCGCAAAGGGGCTTGAAAAACTGCATACAATCAGAACTGACAATGTTATTCCTGCTCTAAACGACTGCTTTTTCAACGTTGCTTGTGACGTGAACAACGTTCTTTGTGGAGAAAACGGTTGCAGTGCCGTATTCGGTCCGCAAAAGGGCGCAACAAAACAGATGATTGCCGATATGGATAAGTGGCTTTTGAACTATTCTGAAATAACCAAAACAATATCGCAAAAGTCTGACAGAAATCGCAAAGGAACAGGCGCTGCAGGTGGTCTTGGTTTTGCTTTCCTTTCGTTTACAAATTCAGTTCTCAAATCAGGGATAGAAATTGTGTTGGAAGAAAACGGAATAGAAGACGAAATAAAAAATGCAGATATAGTCGTAACAGGCGAAGGCAGACTTGACGGTCAGACAGTAATGGGGAAAGCCCCCATAGGTGTTGCAAAACTTGCAAAAAAACACGGCAAAAAAGTAATTGCATTTTCAGGCTGTGTCAGCGATGATGCAGACGTTTGTAACCAGCACGGAATAGACGCATTTTTTCCGATATTAAGAAACGTAACGACGTTGGAAGAAGCGTTAAACAAAGAAAACGCCTACAACAATCTTCGTGCAACTGCTGAACAGGTATTCAGACTGATAATGAGTAAGTAATATAAACGCATAAAAACCGGTAGCTCTTATGGTTGTTGCAAAGGGCGATACTTGTGGTACATATGACAGAGCGGCGAAATTATATCTTATAATTGCCACAGGCGAAAAGGCTGTATATGCGAATATTCTTTTCAAAAAAGGCGTTGTAAAAAAGATGAAAAATAAAAAAGAACGGGTGCAGTTTTTGTATCCGTTTTTTGTTGCAAACACTCTGAAAAATGATGCTTTTTTATCGTCAAAAAAATTATACGGCATAATAGTTGTTTTTTATTGAGCGAATGTGAGCGTATTGTTGCTCGTTATGTATTGAAAATGTATCGCATTTGAGCGTTTTATCATTCTCAGCGAACAGTTTTTCGCTAACTATTGACACAAAACGCAAATAGATATAAAATATATATATAATGCGATTATTATGGGTAAATATGCAATATACCGCATTTGATTGTTTTAAAATACACGGCTGATTTACAAAATGGTAGCTTCGAAGACATCAAAGTGTTGTAAGAATTTACACAGCAATCAGCAATGGCAAGTAAGCACATGGAGGATACACTTAATGAACAAAATCACTGTCGTAGGAACAGGAAACGTAGGGGCAACGATTGGCTATACGCTGATGGTTATGGGGCTTTCTTCTGAGATAGTTTTTGTGGACATCAACAAAGAAAAGGCTTTTGGCGAAGCGCTTGATATCAGACAGGGCGTACCGTTTTGCCACCCCGCGAATATTTACGCAGGTGAATATGCAGATGCACAGGACTCAGACATTGTTATCATAACGTCTGGTATGGCAAGAAAGGCTAATCAGTCAAGACTTGAACTTGCACAGGCGAACGTTGATATTTTGAAATCTGTTGCAGATGAGATTGTTAAATACGCACCAAACGCAGTATACATTATAGTGAGCAACCCTGTTGACGTTCTCACTTATGTATTCTGTAAATATACAGGACTTCCTGAACAGAGAATAATCGGTTCGGGAACAATACTTGACACTTCAAGATTACGCTCAAGACTTTCTGAGTATTATTCGGTTAACCAGAAAAACGTACACGCTTACGTTTTCGGTGAACACGGTGACACTTCTTTTGTTCCGTGGTCAACAGCAAACATTTCAAACGTACCCGTTGAAAAGTATCACGATGCTGTAACCCACTCTGACGATTTTCTTCCGTTGAACAAAGACGAAGTAGAAGAATACGTCAGAAAATCGGGTGCAAGCATTATTGCAAGTAAGGGCGCTACGTTCTATGCGGTAGCAGCTTCTGTATGCCACGTATGCAAATGCTTGTTTAGTGGAATGGATACAACACTTACTGTATCTACAATGCTTCACGGTGAATACGGAATACACGACGTATGCTTGAGTACACTCAATGTATTGGGTGACAAAGGTGTTAAAGGTAAGTTGATGCTCCCGCTTAATGATGAAGAAATCAGAAAGCTTCAGCACAGCGCAAGCTGCCTTAAAGAAGTAATAAAAAATATTAAAATATAATCACACATTTAGGAGGACTTATGGAATATCGTATTGAACATGACTCTATGGGAGAAGTAAAGGTTCCCGCAAACGTTTTATGGGCAGCTCAGACACAGAGAAGCCACGAAAATTTTGAAATTGGTGTTGGCATTGAAACTATGCCCGCCGAAATAGTACACGCTTTCGGTATTTTGAAGAAAGCTGCTGCTTTGACAAACAACAAGCTTCGCCCTGAAAAAATGACAGATGAAAAGCTTGACGGTCTTGTTAAGGCTTGTGACGAAGTAATCGCCGGAAAGTTGAATGAAAACTTCCCCTTGGTTGTATGGCAGACAGGTTCTGGCACACAGTCAAATATGAACTCAAACGAAGTTATTGCAAACAGAGGAAATGAAATTCTCGGCAAGAAACTTCTTCATCCTAACGATGACGTAAACATGAGCCAGTCATCAAATGACACATTCCCCACAGCTATGCACATCGCGGCTGTATTGGCTCTTGAAGAAAAGCTTATTCCCGCAGTTGAAGAGCTTATCGCAACATTTATCCGTCTTGAAAAAGAAAACGAAGGCATCGTAAAGAGCGGTCGTACACACCTTCAGGACGCAACACCTATTACATTCAGTCAGGAAATCAGTGGTTGGAGAAGCAGTCTTGAAAGAGACGTTGAACTCATCAAACTTTCTCTCAGCCCCTTGTATGAACTTGCTCTCGGTGGTACAGCCGTTGGTACAGGACTTAACGCTCCTAAGGGCTTCTCAGAAGACGTAGCAGCTCAGGTTGCTTCAATTACAGGCAAGCCTTTCCGTACAGCAGCTAACAAGTTCCACGCTCTTACATCTAAAGACGAAATCGTATTTGCTCACGGCGCAATCAAAGCTCTTGCAGCTGATATGATGAAGATAGCAAACGACGTAAGATGGTTGGCATCAGGTCCCAGAGACGGTCTCGGCGAAATCTTTATTCCCGAAAACGAACCCGGCTCATCAATTATGCCCGGTAAGGTTAACCCCACACAGTGCGAAGCTGTAACAATGGTTGCAGTACAGGTTATGGGTAACGACGTTGCTGTTGGTATGGCAGCATCACAGGGTAACTTCGAACTTAACGTATTTATGCCTGTTGCAGCATACAACTTCTTGCAGTCAGCAAGACTTATGGCAGAAGCGATTGTTTCTTTCAACAAGAACTGCGCTGTTGGTATCGTTGCAAACAAAGAAAAGATGCACCACAACTTGCACAACTCTCTTATGCTTGTTACAGCGCTTAACCCCTACATTGGTTATGAAAACGCTGCAAAGACAGCTAAGAAGGCATTCAAGGACAATATTTCTCTCAAGGAAGCTTGCGTAGAACTCGGATTCTTGACAGCAGAAAGATTTGACGAAGTATTCCATCCTGAACAGATGGTTTAATAAAACAGGAGGACCAATAGATGAAGGTCAGTTATTTTCCCGGATGCACATTGAAGAATAAGGCGAAAGAACTTGACAAATATTCTTATAAATGTGCTGAAGCCTTAGGCGTGACATTGGAAGAAATCGAAGAGTGGCAGTGCTGCGGCGGCGTATTTGTTTCTGCAAAAGATGAAATAGCAACCAAGCTTTCATCTGTAAGAGCATTGAAGGCTGCAAAGGCAAAAGAACAGCCCCTTGTTACTGTATGCTCAGGATGTCACAACGTTATCAAACAAACAAACCACTGTATGCAGAACGATAAAGATTTTGCAAACAAGGTTAACAGATACATGGCAGAAGATGAAGAATACAACGGAGAAACAGAAGTTTATCACTATCTTGAACTTCTCAGAGACGTTGTAGGCTTTGACAAGGTAAAGGAAAGTGTAGTAAACAGCCTTGCAGGTAAAAAGGTTGCTGCATACTACGGTTGTCTTTTGCTCAGACCCAACTCTGTTATGAAAATGGACGACCCCGAAAACCCCACAATTATGGAAGATTTGATTAAAGCTATGGGCGCTGAACCCGTTGTGTATGCAAAGAGAAATGAATGCTGCGGCGGATACATTGCTCTTGAAAGTGCACAGGCTGCTGAAAAGAGAAGTCTTGACATAATAAGCAACGCAAAGGCAATGGGGGCAGAAATGATTATTACTGCTTGTCCTTTGTGTAGATATAACCTTATCAAAAACGGCGCAGACATTCCCGTAGTTTATTTCACAGAACTGTTGGCAGAGGCGCTTGGAGTTAAGGAGAATGCAGATGGATAAAAAATACATAAAAGACGAGTTGCTCCGTATGAGCGGAGTTAACCCCAAGAAGTGTATGAAGTGCGGTAAATGTACGGCAACTTGTCCGTCATTTGACGAAATGGAATACCACCCCCACCAGTTTGTATATATGGTTGAAAACGGCGACATTGAGCCTTTGCTCAATTCAGACTCGCTCTACAAATGTCTTTCATGCTTTGCTTGTGTAGACAGATGCCCCAGAGGTGTTGAACCTGCAAAATTGGTAGAAGCGGTACGTTTGTCTGTAATCAGACAGCAGAATAACAATCACCTGAAAGCTGACCAGATTCCTGCTTTGCTTGATGAAGATATGCCTCAGCAGGCAATCGTAAGTGCTTTCAGAAAGTATACTAAATAAGGAGGAAGAGAATAATGCAAAGAATTGGCGTATTTGTATGTTGGTGCGGAAGCAACATTGCAGGAACAGTCGATGTAAAAGCAGTTGCAGAAGCATTGAAACATGAGCCCGGTGTTGTCTTTTCCACCGAATATCAGTATATGTGTTCTCAGGCAGGTCAGGATTTAATCAAAGACGCTGTTAAAGAACACAACTTGACAGGTATTGTAGTTTGCTCTTGTTCACCCCGTATGCACGAAGCTACGTTCCGTAAGACTGCTGCAGCGGCTGGACTTAACCCTTATATGGTTGAAATCGCAAACATTCGTGAACAGTGTTCATGGGTACATAAAGAAATGCCTGTTGGTACAGAAAAGGCTATTATATTGGGTAAGGCTGCAGTTGCAAAGGTTAACCTTAATGCACCTTTGACACCCGGCGAATCTCCTGTAACAAAGAGAGCTTTGGTTATCGGTGGCGGTATCGCGGGTATCCAGACAGCCCTTGATATAGCAGATGCAGGTTTCCCTGTAGATATCGTTGAAAAGAAGCCTACCATTGGTGGTAAGATGGCTCAGCTCGACAAGACGTTCCCGACTCTTGACTGTGCGGCTTGTATTTTGACACCTAAGATGGTTGACGTTGCTCAGAATGACAAAATCAGAATTTTCTCATACAGCGAAGTTGAAGAAGTTAAGGGCTTCGTAGGTAACTTCGACGTTAAGATTAAGAAGAATGCTCGTTTTGTTGATGAAACAAAATGTACAGGTTGCGGCGCTTGTGTTGAAAAGTGTCCCCAGAAGAAAGTTCCCAACGAATTTAACTTGGGTATGGACAACAGACGCGCAATCTACATTCCTTTTGCTCAGGCAGTACCGAAGGTTGCTACAATTGACCCCGACTACTGTAATATGCTCAAGAACGGCAAGTGCGGAATTTGTTCTAAGTTCTGTGCAGCCGGTGCTATTGACTATAAGCAGAAAGATGAAATTATTGAAGAAAAGTACGGCGCAATCGTTGTTGCGACAGGCTTTAACCCCATTTCAATGGATAAGTTTGATGAGTTTGCATACAATCAGTCAAAGGATGTAATCACATCACTTGAATTTGAAAGACTCACAAACGCGGCAGGTCCGACAGCAGGTAAGCTTCTCCGTCCTTCTGATAACGAACATCCCCACACAATCGTATTTGTACAGTGTGTTGGCACACGTTGCGCATCTTGCGCAGAAAAGGGCAAGGAATATTGCGCAAAGATTTGTTGTATGTATACAGCAA
>JAZRPI010000213.1:0-1767 GCA_045649165.1 Eubacteriales bacterium
AACAAGAATACAGGATATTCGCCCGTAAACTGTTTTGAAATTTCTCCTTCGCCAAGCTTCATAGCCAAAGCTAAGCACCTTTGCTGACCTTGTGAGCAGAAAGAACGGGCTTCTTTATCATTCAGGTAAATATCAATATCGTCTTTATGAATACCGTAAAGAGTTGTACCCGCCTGTATTTCTTTTTCAAGGTTCTGAGTTAACCTTTGATAGTATTCATCTTCTTCCATAACCTTGTTATATTGAAGTAACGTACTTTCATTACCGCTCGTCATATCGTTGAAGAAATCTCTCACGTGTGTATCGAGCAGTTTTACGTATTCGTATCTTTCTCTTGAAATCAGAGCCGCTTCTCTTGCAAGGTATGCTGACCATAAATCAATGGTAGAACTGAAATTACTTTTGTTTTCTTCGTAATTTTTAAGAAGTGTGTTTCTTTGAGAAAGAATATTGTTATATTTTTGAAGTGAACTTAGATAAATAGGCTTCAGCTGACATATTGCGCTGTCAAGAAACAGTCTTCTTTCGGAAGGGCCGTCTTTGATAACCGACAAATGTTCGGGGCAAAACAGTACGGCACGGAAATAACCCACAAACTCGGACAGTTTTTTTATGTTGACACCGTTACGGTAACATAATTTTCGTCCGCCGCGAATAAGTTTGATTTCCATTTCGTGACTTCTTACGCTATCATCAAAATTCATTTTTACAAAGCTTGCATCTTTAGAAAAGTTGATTAAATCTTTATCTTGTGAAGAACGAAAACTTTTGCCGTTTGCAAAAAGGTAAATACCTTCAAGCGCGTTAGTCTTTCCCATAGCGTTGTTGCCATAGAAAATGTTTACACCATCACAAAATTCAATCTCTGCATTTTCTATATTTCTGAAATCTTTGTATCCTATTTTTTTACAAATCATATTTTATTTCATTCTTGTAGGAAGTGTTACAAACAAGAATTTTGAATTTGTTTCTTCTGCAGGTTCAATAACCATAGCGCGAAGTGGACCTGACATAGAAAGCTTGATTTTTTCAACGTCGCATACTCTGAGTGCATCTAAAAGATAGCGGCAAGTAAATGCGATTTCAAGGTCCTGTCCTTCTTTTTCAATAACAACTTCGTCATAAACGTTACCCGAAACAGCGTTTGCCGTAATTACGAGTACGTCATTCTGGAAGTTACACTTAACAAAGTTTTTAACCTGAGCTTTTTCTTCTGTAATAAGAGCAGCTCTTTCCAAGCTGTCCTGGAATTCGTCTGTCTTAACCTTTACGAAAATTGTGTTGTCCTTAGGAATATATCTGTTATATTCAATGTACTGACCTTCAAGAAGTCTTGTAAAGAACATAAGGTTGTCAACTTCAAAGAGAGCGTGCTTGCCGCCTATTCTGATTTTGATTACCTTTTCATCGTCTTCTTCAATAAATTTCATAAGCTCAATAAGAGTCTTACCGGGAATAATGAAGCTCATATCTTTCTGTGCTTCTTCATTCTTCTTGATTTCACATTCCTGTTCTGTATATGCAAGACGGAAACTGTCGCATGAAACTGCAACCATTTTTGAACCCTTAACTTCAAAATATACACCACAGTAAACAGGTCTCTGGTCAGTCTGAGCTACCGCAAAGATTGTACGGCTGATAAGCGAACGCATAACAGACTGAGAAATTGTAAGTTCCTTACCTGTATCAATAGTAGGTGTACTCGGGAAGTCGCTGCCGGGAAGTGCAGGCATACTGAATTCTGAACGACCGTTTGTAATCTTTGTC
>JAZRPI010000214.1:0-8945 GCA_045649165.1 Eubacteriales bacterium
TTTTTCTCCTAAAATACAAATGTTATATTGTTTCACCGATAAGGTCATAGTCAAGAACTTCGGTAATTTTTACGTTATAAATTTTGCCTTCGGGCAGTTTTTTGCCACAGGTAAAATATATCTTTCCGTCAATTTCGGGTGCATCTGCCATACTTCTGCCAAAGTGAGTATTGGAAACAGGGTCAAAACCTTCGCAAAGAACTTTAATTATTTTTCCGACCTTTTCTTCATTCTTTTCAGCGTTGATATCATACTGCATACCCATTATAATATCAGCGCGGTCCTGTTTTGTCTGTTCTTCAACCTGGTCTTCAAAATCAAAAGCGGGTGTGCCTTCTTCTCTTGAATAAGTAAATGCACCGAGTCTGTCAAATCTTGTTTCTTTGAGATATTCACAAAGTTCAACAAAGTCTTCTTCTGTTTCAGCGGGGAAACCTGTTATAACAGTTGTACGGAGAGTTATGTCAGGAATAGCCTTTCTGAGTCTTTCAACCGAGCTCTTGATAACTGCCTGTCCGCCGTGGCGGTTCATTTTTTTCAGCACGTTGTCGGATATATGCTGGATAGGCATATCAATATACTTCACAACTCTGTCGTTATTTTTGATTTCTTCAACAAGCTCATCTGTAATCTTGTCAGGATAGCAATACAAAAGTCTAATCCAAGGAATGTTTGTTTCTTTTGTAATTCTTCTGATAAGCTCAGCGAGTTTGTATTCGCCGTAAAGGTCAACACCGTATCTTGTTGTATCCTGAGCAACAAGTGTAAGCTCAAGAACACCTAAAGATTCAAGGTTCTTAGCTTCCTTGACAATGTCTTCCATTGTTCTGCTTCTGAATTTACCCCTGATATTCGGAATTGCGCAATATGTACATCTGTTGTCACAGCCTTCTGCTATTTTGAGATAAGCCATATATTCAGGTGTAGTAACAAGTCTGTCGCCACCAATATCGTAGTTGTCTATATCGCCGTACTTTTCAAAGAACTTCTTCTTTTCAACACTCTTTACAGCTTCAACAATATCGTGAATAGAAGCGATACCAAGTACTGCGTCACATTCGGGAAGTTCTTTCACAAGCTCGCCCTTGTATCTTTCAGACATACAGCCTGTAACGATAAGTCCCTTGCACTTCGCGTGTTTCTTAAGCCACGCCGCATCGAGAATGGTATCAATAGATTCCTGTTTTGCGCTTTCTGTAAAAGCACAAGTGTTTATAATAATTATGTCAGCTTCTGTTTCTTCGGGTGTAATCTCATATCCCGCTGTATAAAGCTCGTTCAGCATAATCTCAGTGTCAATCAAGTTCTTGGGACAACCGAGAGAAATAAACCCGATTTTAGTCTTCTTCATTTTCTTCAAGCAACCTCGTGTATGCATATTTTATCTCAGCATAACCATAGCCGTAACGTGCCAATGCTGCGGTTACCGCTCTTGCAGTCTTGCTGTCACATATTTTTCTTACAAGATTTTTCTTACGAACCAATTTTAAGCAGTTTTCATTAAAATCAACGTCTTCAACACATTCGTCAAGTTTTTGTCCGATAAGTTCTCTTTCAAAGCCTTTTTTCTGTAATTCAAGCTTAATTCTTGCCTTTCCGTAAAGCTTCTTGTCAGCAAGATATTCGGTGTATGACTTTATAAGCCTTGCATCGTTTATAAGTCCCGCTTCTTTCAGCTTTAATACGGCAGACTCAATAAGCTCGTCATTATAGCCCTTTCTTGAAAGTTTTTCACGTAAACTTTTTTCTGTGTTATCAGCAAAAACAAGTATGTTTGATGCTGAATTCATAACGTCTTTAAGTTCTGTGTTTTTTGATTCGTTTTCGTTTATGTTATTCTTTTTATTCATAAAACAAAATTAAAGATTTTCAAGGTCTGCAACAGAAATATCAAAATTTTCGTCAAGGTCAACACTATCAGTCTGACCTAAATCGCCGTTCTTAAATCTTTCCATAATTCTGTCTTCAATCATCTTGAACAATTCAGGATTGTCTTCAAGCGCCTGTCTTGCATTGTCTCTACCCTGTGCAAGACGGTTTCCGTCAACATAGAACCAAGCGCCACTCTTTTCAATTATGCCCATTTCAACGCCAACTTCGATAAGTTCGCTTGACTTGGAGATACCCTTGCCGTAAAGAATATCAAATTCTGCAATCTTGAAGGGGGGAGCAACTTTGTTCTTAACAATCTTACACTTAACTCTGTTACCGTATGATTCAGTACCGTTCTTAAGTGTTTCAACTCTTCTGATATCAATTCTTACAGATGCGTAATATTTGAGTGCTGTACCACCTGATGTAACTTCGGGGTTACCGTACATAACACCAATCTTCATACGAAGCTGGTTAATAAATATAACAACGCAGTTTGATTTTGCAATAGAGCCTGAAAGTTTACGCAATGCCTGTGACATAAGTCTTGCCTGTCCTGCAACCTGAGCGTCGCCAATATCGCCGTCGATTTCCTGCTGTGTAACAAGTGCCGCAACAGAGTCAACGACAACTACGTCAACTGCACCTGAACGTACAAGCGCATCAAGAATACCAAGAGCAGCTTCTCCGCTTTCGGGCTGTGATACGAGAAGTTCGTCAACGTCAACACCGATTGCTGCCGCATACTGTGGGTCAAGTGCGTTTTCTACGTCAATGTATGCCGCAGTACCGCCAGTCTTCTGTACTTCAGAAACAACGTGCAAAGCAAGTGTTGTCTTACCTGAAGCTTCAGGACCATATATTTCAATAATTCTTCCTTTCGGAACGCCGCCTACACCAAGAGCTAAGTCAAGAGATAAAGAACCTGTTGAAACTGCTGTAACGTTCATATTTGTATTTTCGCCAAGCTTCATAATAGAACCAACACCGTGGTCCTTTGTAATCTGAGAAAGAGCTGTCTGAAGAGCCTTTTTCTTTGCTTCCTTATCCTGAATCTGACCTGTGAGTTCAGTTTTCTTTGCTTTCTGTGCCATTGTTTGTACGTTCCTTTCGAGTTTGGATTATTGTATTTTTTTACACAATAACATATACAGATATTTTATCAAATTTTGTCCGTTTTGTCAACTTGATATATAGTATATATTATATAATTTACAAAATATTATATACTTTTCGTAAACACTATGCTATAATAACATTTAATGGGTAACATTTCTCCCCATATTTAGAAATTTATTTTATTTTGTATAAAGAGGTCAAAAAATGGCAGAAAAGAATTGCCGCTTAGGTACAGTCGGTGGACAGGCTGTAATCGAAGGCGTTATGATGAAAAACAAAGACGAATATGCTCTTGCGGTACGTATGCCGGAAGGTAACATTCGCGTTACAACAGACGAATGCAAGAGCATTCGCAATAAATGTAAATTCTTCAATCTTCCTATAATCCGCGGTGTTGTAAATCTCGTCGAATCTCTCATTCTTTCAATGAAGACACTTACAATATCAGCCGATGCTTTCGGAATCGAAGAAGAAGAAACAAAGTTTGAAAAATGGTTACAGGAAAAATTCGGCAAGAGTTTGCTTGATTTTGTTATGGTTATTGCTACCATACTCGGCGTAGCTCTTGGCGTAGGTCTTTTCTTCTTTCTTCCGCTTTTTATTTCTTCTTCCCTTTTTGACAAGGCAGGACAGGAAACAAAATGGTATGCAACCCTTGTTGAAGGCGGAATAAAAATCGCTATATTCGTGCTTTATATCTGGCTCGTTTCCTTTATGAAAGATATAAAAAGAGTATTTGAATATCACGGAGCTGAACACAAGACAATCTTCTGCTATGAAGCGGGCGAAGAGTTAACTCCCGAAAACGTAAAGAAGTATAAAAGATTCCACCCCCGTTGCGGAACAAGCTTTATCTTTGTTATATTGCTTCTTTCAATTCTTGTTTCTTCAATCGTATATTCTATTCCGATTATGAAATCAAATATTATTCTTAAGTTTGTTTCAAAAATTCTCACACTTCCCCTTACTGTCGGTATAGGTTATGAATTTATCAGATTTGCTGGCAAACACGACAACAAACTTACAAGATTTTTGTCTTCCCCCGGTCTTTTAATGCAGAGAATCACAACACGTGAACCCGACGAAACACAGATTGAAGTTGCAATAGCTTCACTTAAGTGCGCTTTACCTAACGAATTCCCCGAAGCAAAAGAAATGTATTCCCCCGAAAAATACGTAAAGAAAACAGATAAAGAAAACAATGAATGATATTGATATTCTAAAGCTTTATTATAAAGGCGAAGAATTAGAAGAAAAAATAAAAGAATACGAAAACGGCAAGCCTGCGGCATATATAATCGGCGAATGGGAATTTTTCGGCGACAGATATCTGCTAGACGAAAACTGCCTTATTCCCCGTTGCGATACTGAAAGAATTGTTGAAGAAGTTATTTCCAACTTAAACAAAAATGAAAACAACTATATCGCCGACCTTTGTACAGGTACTGGCTGTATAATTATTTCTTCAATAAAAAGAAACGCAAACACAAAAGGAATCGCCGTTGATATATCAAAAGGCGCTATTGAAATTGCAAAGAAAAATGCAGAAATCAATAATGTATCTGACAGAATTGACTTTGTGTGCCAAGACGTATTCAAGCTTGTTTTAGAAGAAAACAAATTTGATATAATCGTATCAAATCCGCCGTATATACCGACAAAAGACATTGCTACTTTAGACGAATATGTAAAACATGAACCCGTATCAGCGCTTGACGGCGGTGTTGACGGTATGGACTTTTACAAATTTATCGTCTCAAAATATAAAACAAGCCTAAAGATTAACGGCAGATTTATATTTGAAATAGGCTACGACCAAGAAGAACAGATAAAACAGGTAGCTTTTGAAAACAATATGGTATGTACTGTAAAAAAAGACTACTCGGGCAATCCAAGGGTTGCTATTCTTGAAAAATAAAACAAATATGAGGTAGGTATATGAAAAAAACTATCAGACTTGTTACTCTGTTACTTGCACTTATTCTTATTTTCTCAACCCTTACGGGCTGTAACAGAAGAAAAGAAGGCGCTCCGCCAATCTGGACGTCAGAAGACAAGGTTGTTTTGACTCTCGGCGAATACAACGTATATTATGATTTTTACAGATATCTTTTCAAAAATACAGTAAGATATTTTGACCAAGGCGACCAAAGCTACTGGCAAAAGGACGGTAACAACGTTGAAAAGGTAAAAGACTACGTACTTGACTCACTCAAACAGACTTACGCTATGTTTGCACTTGCTGATAAATACGAAGTTTCACTTTCAGAAGCGGATATTCTTGAAATAGAAACGACTATTAAGCAAGAAAAGACTAATGCGGGATTCTCTGACGAAGAATTTGAAAATGCTCTCAAAGAAGAATATCTTACAAAAGAACTTTATGAATATCTTCTCAAAGTACAATTTCTTGAATACAGAGTATATTCATATATAACAACAGATTCATCGGGTATTCTCAAAATTGACGACAAGACTTTAGAAAAAGAAATAGAAACAAACTTTGCAAGAGCATCGCATATTCTCTTCACTTATGCAAACGAAGAACAGAAACAGAAACAAAAAGAACTTGCAGAACAAGTTCTTGAAAAGTTAAAAAACGGCGAAGATTTTGAAACTCTGAAAGAAAAATACAGCGACGACAATAAGCTCAAGGGTAACACAGACGGCTACTATTTCACTCACGGCGAATTTGACAATATGTTTGAATATACCGCATTTGAACTCAAAGAAGGCGAAATCAGCGAAGTGGTTACAAGCAATCTCGGCTTCCATATTGTAAAAAGATTGCCTATTGAAAAGAAATACGTAGACAAAAACTTTGAACAGCTTCGCAAACAGTGTATGACGGCAAAATACTACGAAATGATTAAAGAAACAAACAGTAATTTTACTTGCGAATACACAAAAGAATTCAAAGATATCAAACTTGATACTTTTAACTAAGGGTAATATGAACGAATTACAAAAGGGACGAATTATAAAAGGCCTTGGTGGTCTTTATGAAATAAAACTTGATAATGGTAATACTGTGAAATGCAAGGCTAAGGGTGCATTCAGACACGAAAAAGTTACGCCCTATGCAGGCGACAAAGTAGTAGTAAAACAATCGGACAAGGGCGCTGTCATTGAAGAAATCATAGACAGAAAAAACCACCTTATCCGCCCACCTGTTGCAAATTTAGATATACTTTTCGTTGTGATTGCGGCGACAAAGCCTTCGCCTATGCTTTCTATTACAGACAAGCTTATATCAATAGCTGAATATAACAAAATTGAGCCTGTTATAATCGTAAGCAAAAGCGACCTTGATGAAAACGAAGCCGAAAGAATTGCCGATATATACAAAAAATCTGGCTTTAGCGACTTTGTTTCAAGCATCGACAGTACAAAGGAAGAACTTGCTTCATTTGTTTTTGAACACGCAAACGGAAAAATTTCAGCCTTTGCAGGCGCATCGGGTGTTGGCAAGTCAACTGTTATGAACGCTCTCTTTCCCAAGATTGCGCTTGAAACGGGCGACATCAGCCACAAAACAGAACGCGGCAAGCATACCACAAGACACGTTGAGTTGTTTACCCTTGACTATTTGACAGGCGATAGCTCAATGACGGGATATATTGCAGATACACCCGGATTCAGTCTGATTGATTTTACAAGATTTGATTTTTACAAAAAAGACGACCTTGTATATACTTTCAGAGAATTTGAAGATTATATCGGCACTTGCAAATATACCAAATGCTCACATACAACCGAAGATGGTTGTAAGATTATTGAAGCTGTTGAATGTGGCGCAATTCAAAAGGGACGACACGACAGCTACATAGAAATATACAACACTCTCAAAAACAAACACGAATGGGATTAAAAACAAAAAAACCGACAGATAATTTCTGTCGGTTTTTATATTTAGTCGTTCAGTTCGTCGCCCATATCGTCGGTATCCATAAGTTCACGAAGACCGATTCTACGTTCGTTTCTTTCTCTTTCAACTTCGTCTGAAAGGAAGTTCTTTACGTTTACTGAATTTTTGATATGAAGTATATCAAATTCAGGTGTTGACTTATCTGCTGAGCAGCAGTGGATTGTTCCAAGTCCGAAAAGTCTTTCCCAGAGTGAGCGCTTCAATGTTACGTCCATTATACGATAGAGTCTGATTTCTTCTTCATGAAGATTGAAAAAGCCTTTTTTAATCGTAAGCTTATCTTCTGTTAAATAATATTTTGTAAAAGTCCAGGGCAAACCGAAAATTATTCTCTTTCTGTCGGTCCAAGTGTATGACTGTGATTTGATTTTTGACATATTTTTATTCCCCTTTTATTTCTTTTTGTTATTATTCTTTTTGTTCTTTTTCTTCTTAACCGAGAATCCGAAATTACCGATTTTCTTGCCAAGTTCAAAATATTCGCCGTGCGCGAACGCCGCAAGTTTTGCCTTTTCAAGATGCAGTTTTCCGTCATCTCCGAGTAGAGATTCATCAACGTTTATAGCTGTTATATCCGCAATAAACATATGGTGTGAACCAAGTTCAACAATATCCGTAACCTTACATTCAAGGTTCATCGGACATTCTTCAATAATAGGACAGCCGACCGTTGAAGCTTCAGCCTTTGTCAGTTTACATTTTTCGAACTTGTCAACCTTTTTACCCGTATATATACCGCAGTAGTCAGCTTCTTTTACAAGAGAAGCGGGAGTTAAATTTATAACAAACTCTTTTGTATTCTTTATTATTTCAAAAGAATGTCTTGAAGGTCTGACTGAAATATAAGTCTTTGGCGGATTTGAATTCAAAATTCCCGTCCAAGCAATTGTGATAATATTTGACGACTCCATATCGCCGCAAGAAACCATAACAGGCGGAACAGGACTAAGCAGTGTACCACCCTTCCAAACCAGCTTACCCACTCTTATTCACCTTTTTTGCTTTCAAATGCAAGTTCAATAAGCTTGTCGATGATTTCTGAATACTTAAAGCCACTTTCCATAGCCATTTTCGGATAAAGGCTTATATCAGTAAAGCCTGGGAGTGTATTAATTTCGTTGAATATAATTTTTTCTTCATCGCCGCAAACAAAGAAGTCAACTCTTGAAAGACCTTTGCAGTCAAGATACTGGAATATTCCTTCTGCTGTACGCTTAAGGTTTTTCCAAGTAGTTTTGCTAACCTTTGCGGGTATATTGTATGTAGAAGTACCATTGTTGTACTTGTCGTCATAGTCATAGAAGTCAGCA
The DNA here is from genome assembly GCA_045649165.1 of Eubacteriales bacterium. GTDB lineage: Bacteria > Bacillota > Clostridia > Oscillospirales > CAG-272 > RGIG1995. The sequence continues at coordinate 8,230 of JAZRPI010000214.1, forward strand.
TCGGAAATAATTTCGCCGCAAGTCAATGCAACCGCCTTTTCGTTGCCGAGTACAGCAACTTCAACTTCTCTGCCGATTACAGCTTCTTCTATAAGAATCTTGCTGTCAAACTGAATAGCCTTGTTTAATGCTTCTCTAAGCTCTTCTGCATTTCTTGCTTTTGAAACACCAACAGATGAGCCTGAGTTTGCAGGTTTTATAAACACAGGATATCCAAGGTCTTCTTCAACGTCTTTTTTGATTGATTCAAATGAATTCAAAACGTCTTCTTTAGTTGCATATACAGTCGCTGCCATAGGAATTCCATAGTTATTGAGCACCATTTTGGTAAACGCTTTATCCATACATACAGCAGATGAAGCACAGCCCGGACCAACGTAAGGAATACCACACATATCAAGCATACCCTGAAGACGTCCGTCTTCAGAAAACGCTCCGTGCATTACAGGGAAAACAACGTCTGCCGCTATTCGTTCGACTGTGTTATCTTCGTTTACTGCATATACTGCATGGTCGCCATAGCTTGTGGAAAACAATGCTTTGCGTAAATTTTCCTTGTCGTCTTTCCAAGTGTTATTCTTTATATTTTCATTTGCACCCTTGTATATATACATCTGTCCGTCACGGGTAATCCCCACTTTGACAATGTTATATTTTTCTTTGTCAGCGTTTTCCAAAACAGAATAAGACGATTTGAGTGAAACTTCGTATTCTGT
>JAZRPI010000215.1:0-13476 GCA_045649165.1 Eubacteriales bacterium
ATGTGCAGTGGCAGAGTTGAAAAAGCTTTAAACAGCCTTGAAGGCATTAAAGCTAAGGTAAATCTTGAAAAGAAAAACGCGGTTGTTTCTATGAAAACTGAAATATCTGACGAAGTAATAAAAAACACTGTAACTGAATTAGGTTTCCAAGTAGGTCAGATTACAGTCAAAAAAAGCATTTTCGGATAATTTTTATATAATAAAAATAGTAAAGACAGGGGGGACTTAATTTGGATAAAAAGACTATGAAAAGCATAATGATGATAGTTGCATTTGCGATTATTCTGTTTGCATTGGTAATGAATTTTCTGACTGTAGTTGACATTGTTTTCAGTATTGGAAAACTGATATTGCCTATTGTAATCGGTCTTGTTATTGCTTTTGTGCTGAACGTTCCTATGAGAGCTGTTGAAAGGTTTATTTATTGGATGTTCAGAAAATCAAAAAAGAAGCCCCCGAGAAAGCTTGTGAGTATTGTTGGCTTGCTTATAACACTTTTATGCGTGTTGCTTGTGATTACTCTTGTTGCGACACTTGCTGTTCCTGAAATTGTGGAATCAGGCAAGAGCATATACGAGCTTCTCAAACAAAAAATTCCCCAATTGCTTGCATTCCTTGAAAAACATGGTGTTGATACCGGTGATTTGTCAGAATGGATAAAGAATGTTGATATAAATAATCTTATTGACAAGGTTTCATCGGGAGCAGGGGAAGTTGTAACTTCAATATTTAAGTTTGCAACAGCGACGGTATCGGGTGTTGCGAGTGTAATTTTTGCGATTGTTATTTCTCTTTACGTTCTTTTGAGTAAAGACACAGTAAAAAGACAGTCCAAGAAGATATTATATGCTGCTGCAAAGAAGGATTTTGCAGACAAGGTATGCGATGTTTGTGAATTGACAAACAAAATCTTCTCGCAGTATCTCTCAGGGCAGTGTATTGAAGCTTGTATACTTGGAGCGTTGATAGCTATATCATTCTCAATATTCCGTTTGCCTTATGCAGGAGTAATAGGAATAATGACGGGTATATCGGCATTTATTCCATACATTGGAGCTTTTGCAGCTTGTTTTATAGGTGCTTTTCTTATATTGCTTATCAGTCCTATGCAGGCACTGATTAGTATAATAATATTCTGCGTTATACAGTTTATTGAAACACAGTTTATCTATCCCCACGTAGTAGGTGGCTCGGTTGGACTTTCTCCGTTGCTTACGTTGTTGGCGGCGCTTGTCGGTGGAAAGGCGATGGGGCTTTTTGGAATAATATTCTTTATTCCGCTTACCGCGGTTTTGTATACTCTTATCAGAGAATATATAAACAAGAGACTTGAAAAAAAGAAAATTGAAATAAAATAAAAACAAAAAAGGGTAGCGATTCAAAAATCGTTACCCTTTTTTTAACAAACTAACAAAGCTATTATATCATACAACAATGTGAAAGTCAATAGAAATTAACATATTTATATGTATAATATACAAATTTCTGTCAAGTGCATAAAAGAAATTAATAAACTTTGTACAAATCGCGTATTGCAAAAGATGTTGAAATATGATAACATATAAGCGAAGAAAGGGTGAGTCCAATGTACAAGTAAGAAAGCTTGAAATCTTTGGAAGGGCGAAAGATGTAGAGCAAACCAAAGAAAGCCCAATTACATAGAGAAAGTAGTTGAATAAGTTCAAATAGTGAGTTGTAAACGAAAAGTTGTTTGATTTGGTTGTGTAAATAAGCAAGTAAAAAAGTAGTAAGAAAAGGAGTATCTTGAAATTAGTTTTCAAGCGATAACTTCAGATTAACCGATGTAGAGAGAGTAAAGTGTATTTCGCTTAAGAAAGATGTATGTAGAAAATAGCTGTGAGAAAAGTCGGGTAGAGAGATGAAGTGGTTCGCAATTTAAGAAAGGAAGGTTAAAAGATGTTAGATATCAAGATAGAAAATATATAACCCTTGGCTGTATGGTAAAACAAAAGACAGTCAAGGGTTATATTTATTGTTAGGGGTTTTTGTCAAAACTATTGACAAAAGGGGTATGTTTTGATAAAATACACAAGTGTGATAAATAACGAGATGTGGCTCAGTTTGGTAGAGCGCTGCGTTCGGGACGCAGAGGCCGCTGGTTCGAATCCAGTCATCTCGACCAAAAAAACAGAGTGCACGGAATGTGCACTCTGTTTTTTTGTTTGTATGTTTGTGTGCGAACCAGCAGCCGACACGTACCGAACCGGGACGCAGGGTGACGAGAGCAAAAAAAGTCCGGTGGACTATTTTTTGCCGAGGATTAACTGAAACAGGGAGAAAAAGAAGCGTGTGCTTTATGCCGAGCGCGTTTTTCGACCAATGTTTCAGGAAGGGCAGCGCTGGTGAAATATGTAAAGTAAGGTTTTTATGTTTTTTGTTTGTATGTTCGTGTGCGAACCAGCAGCCGACACGTACCGAACTGGGACGCAGGGTGACGAGAGCAAAAAACAGTCGTTTTTGTTGAGTTTTTGTTTTGGTAGTTTTTAAAAAAATAATACTAAAACATTTCGCATTATTACTTTACATATTATTATTTATATGCTATAATATTATGAATACTTATGTAGAAGCAGATTAAGTGTTTTTAAGTGAAATAAACAAATTGATATAAATGAAAGGATTGCCTATTATGAGCAACAAAATTAACTTCTCCGTTGTTGACGGAATATTAGAAAATAATGGCTACAAACAAGAGTCCATTATTTCAATGCTTCAGGATATCCAAGAGCATTATCATTATTTGCCGAGAGAGATTTTCCCTTATCTTTCAGAAAAAATTGGACTTAGCGAAGTGCGCATTTACAGCATTGCTACTTTCTATGAAAACTTTTCTCTTGAGCCTAAGGGTAAATATGTTATAAAAATATGTGATGGTACTGCTTGTCACGTAAGAAAATCAATTCCGATACTTGAAAGACTTCGCTCTGAACTTAAACTCAGCGAAACAAAGAAGACAACTGACGATTTGAACTTCACTGTTGAAACAGTATCATGTCTTGGTGCTTGTGGACTTGCTCCTGTTATTACAATAAACGATGTGGTTTATCCTGAGATGACTCCCGACAAGGCATCAGACCTTTTAAGACAGCTTAAGGAGGAAATCGACAATGCTTAAGAACAGAGCAGACTTTGTTGCTTATCGTCAAAATGCAGAAAAGGCGTATAACGCACAAGAAAAGAAAATAATTGTATGCGCGGGTACAGGTTGTGTTGCCAGCGGTTCATTGAAAATATATGAAAAGCTCAAAGCTCTTATGGAAGAGAAAGGTCTTTTTGTAGCAGTTGAACTTATGGACGACCCCCACGACAAAGAAATTGGACTCAAGAAAAGTGGATGCCACGGCTTCTGCGAAATGGGCCCACTTCTTCGTATCGAACCTCAGGGTTGGCTTTATACAAAGGTTAAGGTTGATGACTGCGAAGAAATAATAGAAAAGACTATTCTTGCAGACGAATGTGTTGACCGTCTTGCATACCGCAAAAACGGCGAAATATACAGAGAACAGTCAAAGATTCCTTTCTACAAACAGCAGACAAGAGTAGTTCTTGAACATTGCGGAAAGATTGACTCAGACTCTATCAAAGAATACATAGCAATCGGTGGCTATTCTGCATTTGAAAAGGCATTGTTTGAACTTACTGCAGACGAAATAGTTGCAGAAATTTCAAAATCAGACCTTCGCGGCAGAGGCGGCGGCGGTTTCCCGACAGGAAGAAAGTGGGAACAGGTAAAACGCCAGAAAGAAACAAAGAGATACGTTGTATGTAACGGTGACGAAGGCGACCCCGGTGCATTTATGGACAGAAGTATCATGGAAGGCGACCCCCACAGAATGCTTGAAGGTATGATGATTGCGGGCGTAGCTTGTGGTGCTGACGAAGGCTATATATACGTAAGAGCAGAATATCCTTTGGCTGTACAGAGATTGAAGAACGCTATTGCAGAAGCAGAAAAACTCGGCTTGCTCGGCGACAACATTCTTGGCACAGGCTTCTCATTCCACATGCACATTAACCGTGGAGCAGGCGCATTTGTTTGCGGCGAAGGAAGTGCTTTGACAGCTTCTATTGAAGGTAAGCGCGGATTCCCGAGAGTAAAACCGCCGAGAACTGTTGAAAATGGTTTGTTTGACAAACCTACTGTTCTCAATAACGTTGAAACTTATGCAAACGTTCCGCAGATTATCAGCAAGGGTGCCGATTGGTTCTTAGGCATCGGTGTTCCCAAGAATGCAGGTACAAAGGCGTTTGCTTTGACAGGTAATATTGCAAATACAGGCTTGATTGAAGTTCCGATGGGAACAACATTGAGAGAAATTATATTTGACATCGGCGGCGGTATGCGTGGCGACGGCGAATTTAAAGCCGTTCAGATTGGTGGTCCGTCAGGCGCATGTCTTACAAAAGAACACCTTGACTTACCCCTTGACTTTGATACACTCAAAAAAGAAGGAGCTATGATTGGCTCAGGCGGTCTTGTTGTTATGGACTCACATACCTGTATGGTAGAAGTTGCCAGATTCTTTATGAACTTTACTCAGAATGAATCTTGCGGTAAATGCGTACCTTGCCGTGAAGGTACAAAGCGTATGCTTGAAATTCTTGAAAGAATTGTTGCGGGCGAAGGTCAGGACGGAGATATTGAACTCTTGCTTGAACTTTCAGAAACAATTTCAGCTACTGCTCTTTGCGGTCTTGGTAAATCAGCATCATTCCCGGTTGTAAGTACAATCAAGAACTTCCGCGAAGAATATGAAGCTCATATTTATGACAAGAAGTGTCCTGCCGGAGCTTGTCAGAAGCTTAAGCAGATTTATATTGACCCTGAACTTTGTAAGGGTTGTACAAAGTGCGCAAGACAGTGTCCTGTCAACGCTATAAGCGGAAAAGTAAAAGAAGCGCACACGATTGATTTGGGTGCTTGTATCCGATGCGGAAGCTGTATAGGCGCTTGTCCGTTTAAGGCTATTAAGGAGGGCTGAGATAATGAACAATAAAAAGTATATGACAATAGACGGTATTCCTGTAGAAATAAACGGCGAGAAAAACATTCTTGAACTTTGTCACAAAATAGGAATAAAAATGCCTACTTTCTGCTACCATTCAGAGCTTTCAGTATACGGTGCTTGCCGTATGTGTATGGTAGAAAATCAGTGGGGCGGACTTGATGCGGCATGCTCTACACCGCCGCGTGAAGGTATGGAAGTAAGAACAAATACTGAACGTCTCCGCAGATACCGTAAAAATATTCTTGAACTTTTGTTGGCAAACCATTGCCGTGACTGTACTGTTTGTGAAAACAACAGAAAATGTAAATTGCAGGACCTTGCAATGAGATTTAATATTGAGGGAGTTCGTTTCCCCAACCGTGCTGTATCGACAAAGGATGACGATACTTCATCTGTATGTATTTCAAGAGATGCAGGCAAATGTATCCTTTGCGGCGACTGTGTAAGAGTTTGTAATGAAATACAGAACGTTGGTGCTATTGACTTTGCTCACCGCGGTTCAAAAATGATAATCAGCACAGCATTCGGCAAACCTTTGGCAGAATCTCCTTGTGTAGGCTGCGGACAGTGTGTAGCGGTATGTCCTACAGGTGCTATTGTTGTTAAGAATAACATTAACAAGGTTTGGAAGGCTATTGATAACAAAGATATCAAGACATCTGTTCAGATAGCTCCCGCAGTACGTGTTGCTTTGGGCAAGGAACTTAATATTCCTGAAGGCGAAAATGTTATCGGCAAAATTGTTGCAGCACTTCGCCGTATAGGCTTTGATGAAATATATGATACAACGCTTGGCGCAGACCTTACGGTTCTTGAAGAAAGCGCAGAATTTATTAACCGTCTTGAAAACGGCGGAAAGCTTCCTTTGATTACATCATGCTGTCCCGGTTGGGTTCAGTTCTGTGAAAAGAAGCATCCTGACTTCTTGGAAAACGTTTCTACTTGCCGTTCACCTATGCAGATGATGGCATCACTTCTCAAAGAACAGAACAAGGAAGAAGAAAAGAAACTTTTCCACGTAGCTATTATGCCTTGTACTGCAAAGAAGTTTGAATCAGACCGCGATGAATTCAAAGTCGACGGAATTAACAACGTTGATGCAGTAATCACAACTCAGGAATTGATTCTTATGATTAAAGAATCAGGCATTATCTTCGATGAGCTTGAACCTGAAGCTGTTGATATGCCTTTCGGCACTGTATCTGGCGCCGGTGTTATATTCGGTGTTACAGGTGGTGTTACAGAAGCAGTACTTCGCCGTGTATCAGAAAATAAATCAAGAACAGCGCTTCTTACTGTTGCAAATGCAGGTCAGCGCGGTATGGATGGTATAAAGGAATTCTACGTAAACTACGGAGAAAGTCAGCTTCATATTGCTGTTGTAAGCGGACTTGCTAATGCAGAACAGGTACTCAATAGAGTAAGAAATGGCGAACACTTCGACTTTATTGAAGTTATGGCTTGTCCCGGTGGTTGTGTAAACGGTGGTGGTCAGCCTTATGCTCCACGCGACAAACAGCTTGAAAGGGGCAAGGGTCTTTATGATGCAGACAGACTTTTGAGTCTCAGACGCTCTGAAGATAATCCTGTTTTGGATTCTATTTATCAGAATATTATAAAAGACAAAGCTCACGAACTTTTGCACGTTCATTATAAGAAAAATAAATAAACCTATTATTGGTTGGTCAGATAATAATATTTATAAAATATATGAATTTTTAGGAGATATGTAAGATTATAATCTTACGTCTTCTCTTAATGATATATGTAACTAAAAAATATTAAACATAGGAGAAAACAAAAATGTACAGAATTGTTACGAAAAAAGAATTGAACCCTACCGTAACACAGTTGGAGATTGAAGCTCCCTTGGTTGCTAACAAAGCAAAACCCGGTCAGTTTATCATTCTTCGTGTTGATGAAAACGGTGAAAGAATTCCTTTGACTATCGCAGGCGCTGATAAGGAAAAGGGAACGGTTAAGATTATTTTCCAGATTGTCGGCGGTACTACTGAAAAACTTAACCATAAGAACGAAGGCGAATTTATACAGGACTTCGTAGGACCCCTTGGCGTAGCAACACACACAGACGGAATCAAGAAAGTATGTATAGTTGGCGGTGGCGTAGGTTGCGCTATTGCAATGCCCGTAGCTCAGGAATTCCACAAGCTCGGCGCTGAAGTAACAAGCATCATCGGTTTCCGTAACAAAGACCTTGTTATTCTTGAAGATGAATTCAAAGCTTGCTCTGACAGAATGCACCTTATGACAGATGATGGTTCATACGGCAGACACGGTAACGTTTGTGTACCTTTGAACGAAATGCTCGAAAGCGGCGAAAAATTCGATATGATTATCACAATCGGTCCATTGATTATGATGAAGTTCGTTGTTGAAGCTGCAAGACCTTACAACGTTCCTGTAACAGTTTCAATGAACCCCATTATGATTGACGGTACAGGTATGTGCGGCGGTTGCAGACTTACACTTAACCAGGACGGCAAGAAGGTTACTAAGTTTGCTTGCGTTGACGGCCCTGACTTCAACGGCTATGAAGTTGATTTTGATGAGGCTATGTCAAGAGGCAGAATGTACGCTGATTTTGAAAGACATGCTTATGAAGAGACATGCAATCTCTTCCGCAAGGCATAAAACAGGAGGAGAAGAAAATGGCTATTATTCCAAAGAAACATGAGATGCCTACACAGGCTCCCGAAGTAAGAGCACATAACTTTGACGAGGTTGCACTTGGCTATACCGAAGAAATGGCAATAGCTGAAGCAAACCGTTGCATAAACTGTAAAAATAAACCCTGTGTTGGTGGTTGTCCCGTAAACATCAGAATTCCCGAATTTATCGCAAAGGTAAAGGTTGGCGATTTTGAAGGCGCATACCAGATTATCACAGAAACATCGTCACTTCCCGCAGTATGCGGACGTGTATGTCCTCAGGAAACACAGTGCGAAAGCAAGTGTACATTGGGCAACAAGTTTGAACCTGTTGCAATTGGTAGACTTGAACGTTTCGTTGCTGACTGGCATAACAAAAACGTTAAGGAAGCGGCTAACAAACCCGCATCTAACGGACATAAGGTTGCTATCGTAGGTTCCGGTCCTTCTGGTCTTACATGTGCAGGCGACCTTGCAAAGAAAGGTTACGACGTAACAGTATTTGAAGCATTGCACACAGCAGGCGGCGTACTTGTTTACGGTATTCCTGAATTCAGACTTCCTAAGGCAATCGTTGCTAAAGAAGTTGAAACACTCAAAGAACTCGGTGTTAAGGTTGACACAAACGTTGTTATCGGTAAGACTCTTACAATTGACGAACTCTTCGAAAACGGCTATGAAGCTGTATTCGTAGGTTCAGGCGCTGGTCTTCCCAACTTTATGGGTATCCCCGGCGAAAGTCTTAAGGGTGTATATTCTGCAAATGAATTCCTTACAAGAAGCAATCTTATGAAGTCATATCTTGAAAACCCCGAAACACCTATTATGAAGGGTGGAAACGTTGCAGTAGTTGGTGGCGGTAACGTTGCTATGGACGCTGCAAGAACAGCTTTGAGACTTGGCGCTGAAAACGTATACATTGTATACAGACGTTCAATGGAAGAACTTCCTGCAAGAGCAGAAGAAGTTGAACATGCAGAAGAAGAAGGAATCAACTTCCAGCTTCTTTGCAATCCTGTTGAAATCATCGGCTATGAAAATGCTGAAGATAAGAGAGACCCCAAGAATGGTTTCGTAACAGGTATGAAGTGCATCAGAATGGAACTCGGCGAACCCGATGAAAAGGGCAGAAGAAGACCTGTTCCTGTTGAAGGTTCTGAATTTGTACTTGATGTTGACACAGTTATTATGTCAATCGGTACATCACCCAACCCGCTTATCAAGAGCACAACTGAAGGCCTTGAAGTTAACCGTTGGGGCGGTATCGTTGTAAACGAAGACGGTCTTACATCAAGAGAAGGCGTTTATGCAGGCGGTGACGCTGTAACAGGCGCTGCAACAGTTATTTCAGCTATGGGTGCAGGTAAGACTGCAGCAGCTGCTATTGACGAATATTTGTCAAACAAATAATTGCAAATAAAAATCACACACTTGAACTAAATTTGGTTCAAGTGTGTTTTTTTGTTTATAGCTGTAAAATTTATTGCATATACTTATTTAAAAACAATAAGGGGATGCGTTATGAAAAGGTCAATAGGGTACTGGCAATTAGCCGGTTATGTATTTACATGTGTTTTTGGAACATTACTGCACTTTGTATACGATTGGACAAACGGAAATATTTTTGCTTCATTGTTTTCGGCAATCAACGAATCAATATGGGAGCATATGAAGCTGTTATATTTTCCGATGCTTGTTTTTGCTATATTTGAAAGTAAGTTTTTTTCAAAAGAATATCCGTCATTTTGGTGCAGTAAATTAATAGGATTTATTTTAGGGTTGGTTTCAATACCTGTAATTTATTACAGCTACACAGGAATGTTCGGCAAGAATATAGATTGGATTAATATTCTGATTTTCTTTATTGCCGCATTTGTTAGCTTTTATACGGAATACAAGCTTGTGAAGAATGAGAGAAAATGTGTTTTGCCATTGTGGTTATCGATAGCGATTATATTCTTTATAGGAATATTGTTTATAGTGTTTACATTAAAAACGCCACAAATACCTATATTTCAGGACCCGATAAGTAAAACTTATGGGAGAATAGTATAAGCAAAAAATGCCCCCGCTTTACGCGGGGGATATTTATTTATAATATTAGTTGCAGCCACAACCGCCGAAACCACAACTGCCAACACAAATGCCCCCGCTTTACGCGGGGGACATTTATTTATAATATTAGTTGCAGCCACAACCGTTGCAACCACAACCACCGCCACAGTTGCAAAGGAAGAAGAGCACAAGGCAGATAGCTATGATAACCCAGATGTTTTCGCAGTCAAAAAGATTACACAAGCAGTTCATATGAAACCTCCTTTCAGGGAAGTGTTTATTGTCTTGCCCTGATATTATTCTATGCCGTTGGTTAAAAAGTGTAAGGAGATAACAAGACTACGAAAAAACAAAAATGCCTTATTGTGTATACTTTTTCTTTTTCAATGTTTATTTAATGCTGTTTTTTTGAAAATAGGGGTAAAAGATTTATTTTATAAAAATACCGCAGAAGAGATATACGCACATTAAAAAGAGAGTGAAGTTATACGATGAATACAGCAGAATCCATATAGAAATACTTCCAACGAGAAGTAAACATATAAATGAAGCTATTGATACAACTTTTTCTGCCGTTTGTATATCAGATTTATAAGCGATAACTTTTTCAAGAATCTGTCCGCCGTCAAGGGTTTTTATAGGGAGAATGTTTATGAAAATGAGTATTAGATTGCTTAATATAAACGTTTGAGTAAGGTTGCTTTTGGGGAGAAGTATTGATAAAAATATTAGCAACAGATTTACTGTAACACCCGCTAACCCAATAATAATATCTGTTTTATATGAAGTAATCGATTGCTGTTTTTTTATATCTATACCAAAGGGAAGGATTTTTATTTCGTATATATTTATTCCACATTTTTTCATTACAAGTATATGTCCCACTTCGTGTAAGAGAGCGCAGAAGAAGGGAATAAACGAAATTGCGTCAGTGTTTACACAGAACAAAGCGGTAAAGAAAATTATTGTGGGAATTGAGATTTTGACTCTTGTTTTACTAAGCATACCTTATGACCACCATAAGAATAATAATGCAAACTATATATATGATTATTTTTTTCATAAGTTAACAATTTTTCCTGTCGTTTTATATAAAATATATTCTTGTATATATTGCATTATGATTACAAATAAATATTGACAAAAACGGACAAAAGAAATATAATGTAATGTATATTATTATAAAATCAAGGAGAAATAACTGTGAACAGAGATAGTATTAAAACAGTTAAATTCGGCGGTAGCTCATTAAGTGACGCAAATCAGTTTAAAAAGGTAGCTGACATAATTCGTGCTGATGAAAGCAGAAGATACGTTGTTCCTTCAGCGCCCGGAAAAAGATATAAGGATGATATAAAGGTTACAGATATGCTCTATAAGTGCAATTCACTTGCAGAAAAGGGCGAATCTATTGATATTTATTTTGACGGTATCAAGAAGAGATACAATGAAATTATAAAAGGTCTTGGACTTACAGATTTTTCTTTGGAAGAAGACTTTGAAACAATAAAGGCAAATATCAGCAACAAGTTTGGAAGCGACTATGCGGCAAGTAGAGGCGAATATCTCAACGGTAAGATTATGGCGAGATATCTTGGCTATGAATTCATAGACGCTGCAGATGTTATTTTCTTCAAAGAAAACGGCAAATTTGACGAAGAAAAAACAAACGCTGTTCTTAAGGGCCTTCTCAAGACACATCAGAGAGCTGTTATCCCCGGTTTCTATGGTTCAAACCCTGACGGAACAATCAGAACGTTCTCGAGGGGCGGTTCTGATATTACAGGTTCAATTGTTGCAAGAGCATGTGATGCTGACGTTTATGAAAACTGGACAGACGTATCAGGATTCCTTTGCGCTGACCCCAGAATTGTTGAAAATCCCAAACCTATTGAAGTTATAACATATAAAGAACTTCGTGAGCTTTCTTATATGGGCGCCACAGTATTGCACGAAGATGCAATTTTCCCTGTAAGAATGGTTGGTATTCCCGTTCAGATTAAGAACACAAACGAACCTGATGCTCCCGGTACTTTGATTGTCCATAAGACAGACGTTGTTGATACTGAAAGAGTAATTACAGGTATTGCGGGTAAGAAGAATTTCTCCGTTATTACACTTGAACAGGATATGATGAACTCTGCTGTTGGTTTTGGCAGAAAAGTTCTTGAAGTGTTTGAAAAGCGTGGTATGGTATTTGAACATCTTCCTTCGGGAATCGACACGATGAGCGTAGTACTCAGCACAGCACAGCTTGAAGGACACCGTGAAGAGCTTATTAATGAGCTTTGCCGCACAGTTGAACCCGATTGCATCTACATTGAAGACAACCTTGCTTTGTTGGCTGTTGTTGGACGTGGTATGGTTGGCGAAAGGGGTACTGCTGCAAGAGTTTTTGACGCTATTGCAAAAGCGGGTGTAAACCTTAGAATGATTGACCAGGGTTCAAGTGAGCTTAACATAATCATAGGCGTTGATGAAAGCGACCTTGATAAAGCTATGAACGCTATTTACGACGAGTTTGTAAGATAAATTTGAATTTTAAAAAACCGATAAACGATAAGTTTATCGGTTTTTTTGCTTTTGTATGTATAATTTGTTAAAAATATTACTTTTTTGCTATTTACAAAGTTGTGCGCAAGTGATATAATTGTATTAATTGCATAAAAAAGAAAAGGGGTGTTGATTTGCGAATAACTAAGTGGAAGCCGTATATACTTCGTATATTTGACGTTGTGTTAGCTGTAATATCACTTTTGTTGGCAGAAGTAGTATTCTACCCGCAACTGTTTACCGAACAGATTTGGTCAATAGTGTTTATCGGCATTGCTGTCCAGACTGTTGTATATGCTGTATTTTTGTATGTTGCAAATATATACAAAATAGTATGGTATTATTCATCGCTTCAAGAAATAATGAAGCTTATACTGGCAACTCTTTTATCTCAAATGGTATCATTTGCTCTACATATGTCAGTGGCGAATTCATTTACATCCTTTGTTAAAGGTGGCGACTTTTTAAGAATTCATATTGCTGCAGGTATTCTTGCGGTAGTGTTGATAGTTACACTCAGAGCGATTATATATAACCTTGAACGAAGATATAAAACAGGCATACTTTCAACGGTAGGTGAAAACGAAAACAATAATACTATGGTTATAGGAGCCGGTGACGCTTGTCATTTGTTCATTTGCGAAATGAATACAAAGCATAGCGACGAATATAACGTAAAATGTATTATAGACGATGACGCTGCAAAGCACAGAATGTATATCGACGGTGTGCCCGTTGTAGGAAACAGATATACTATCGAAGATAACGTAAAGAAGTACAATATAAAGAAGATAGTGTTTGCTGTACCGTCTTGTCCTAATGATGCAAAATCAGAGATACTCAGTATTTGTGCCAAGACTAACTGTGCTGTTAAAATGATGCCGTCTATTTACCAAATGGTAAATGAAGGTCATCACGATGAGCAGGATTACGTAAAACAAATTAGAGAAGTTGAAATTGAAGACTTACTTGGACGTGAGCCTATAAAGACTGACCTTGAAAACATAATGGATTATGTCAGCGACAAAGTAGTTATGGTAACAGGTGGCGGTGGTTCAATAGGAAGCGAGTTATGCAGACAGATAGCAGCATATAAGCCTAAGAAGCTTATCATATTTGATATTTACGAAAATAATGCATACGATATACAGCTTGAACTCAAGAGAAAA
>JAZRPI010000216.1:0-2145 GCA_045649165.1 Eubacteriales bacterium
CCTTCCATTGTAGCGCCAAGGTTATGCAACACCATAGCTTCACTGCAAAGTTTACAGCCCTTATCCATCCAGTCGTCGCCTGTTCTGTATCCGTTGATAAAGAAAGCTTTCTTTTCGCCAGCAGACGGTGTGATATAAAGGTCTTTGAGAGAAGCTGCATACCAACCGCCTGACATCATGTTATGCTGACTGTACCACGTGAAAGCGGGAGATGATGAAACGTTAATCAATGTTGAAACAGACTTATTTCCGCAGCTTACAGTGATAGTAGCTTGACCGTCAGCAATTCCGTAAACAGTCCCGTTTGTATCAACGGTAGCTATCGTTGTGTCTGAGCTTTCCCAAGTGAGATTTCCTGTAAGGTGGTTAGGTGTAAGAGTAGCGTAAAGGTCGTGTGCCTTACCAACACCTACGTCTATGTATCCGCCTGATATATTGAGAGTTTCAGATGAAACTTTCACAAACTGCCACTTTTGTTCAGCAGCTTCGTTTTCAACTGCAAATCCTGCAAGAGTGTAGTTGAACTTACCGACACTACCTGTAACTGTGAGTGATAATTTATCGTCAGTCATACAAGCGGGTTTAATGCTATATAAGGGGGATTCGCCCTGCGTTTTTACTATATTAAATTTACTTTGGTTTGATACGCTTATTCTCTTGGAAACAAATTCGCCTTCCATTATGTCAAATTCATAAGAAAGGGAATAGAGTCCTTTTTCACTTTGGGGAGAAATAACGTATGTGCCGTCGTCTTGTCTTTCTACAAAAAAGTCTTGACCAGTTTGCTTTGTCTTTTTGTTGAGATACAGACGACCGTTTTCGTCATACCTAGTATCATATACATCAAGATACTGTCCCGTGCTTGAATTTATAATGTTGTATACACCGTCTGTTAATTCATTCGGGTCAGATGCTGATGAGAAAAGAGATACTGATGCCGATGCTGAAACTATAAAGAAAATTGATACCAAAGTTGCGATGACTATAAACAGAAATAATCTTTTACAATCAAATCGTAAAATGAAAATCACCTCTTTAAATTGTTTGTTTTCAATGTGCAACAACTCAATAATTGTAACATATTTCTATTAAAGTGTCAAGGAAAATGGTGTATGTTTGTGCAACATTACCAATGACAAGCTTTAGATAGGTTAACAATAAACAGTATATAGCGTGATAATTGTCAAAATATTTAACATTTTTTATGCAACAACACTAAACCAAAAAACAGGCAATTTTGCTAAAAATATAATAAATAGGTAATATATTACAAGGGATTTACCGAATAACAATATACCATTTCAGTCAATACTTTTCTTGCGTTACAAAATGCGGGAGGAAAGGGCATTGTACTATAATAAAGTAGAAATAAGCGGTGTTAATACATCAAAATTAAAGACTTTGTCTTCTGACGAAAAACAACAACTGCTTGAGAAAGTAGGACAGGGAGACAAAGAAGCAAGACAGAAATTGATTGACGGAAATTTGCGTCTTGTTTTGAGTATTGTTCAGCGCTTTTCAAATAGAAACGAAAATGCACACGACTTGTTTCAGGTGGGTTGCATAGGTCTTATAAAAGCGGTAGACAATTTTGATACGAATCTCAACGTAAAATTTTCAACTTATGCTGTGCCGATGATAATAGGAGAAGTGAAAAGATATTTGCGTGACAACAGCAGTATAAGAGTAAGTCGCTCAGTCAAGGACCTTGCATATAAGGCACTTCAAATCAAAGAACAGCTTTCAAAGGAGTTATCAAGAGAGCCTACCTTTGAAGAAATAACAAAAAGGGTTAATGAAAGCGGAGAAGAGCATACCAAAGAAGAAATTGTAAACGCCTTAGAAGCAATAATGGAACCAATTTCGCTGTTTGAACCTGTTTACAACGATGGTTCATCGTCAGACTCTTTGTATGTTATGGACCAGGTCAAAGACGAAAAAAACACCGATGAAATGTGGCTTGAAGATATTGCGATAAAAGAAGCCTTGAAAAAACTGGGCGAAAGGGAAAGAGCAATTATCAATATGCGTTTTTTTAACGGTAAAACACAAATGGAAATTGCCGATGAAATAGGCATATCACAAGCTCAGGTGTCGAGACTTGAAAAGGGAGCATTGGCAAAAATAAAAAAACAGCTTTGAAAT
>JAZRPI010000217.1:0-2129 GCA_045649165.1 Eubacteriales bacterium
ATAAATTCGGGACGGAACGTTTCTTTGAGATGGCTCATAAGCACACTCTTTATGTCGTTCCTTTCTTTTTCGCTGTTCTCAGCCGATGCAAAGCCAAGGCTTCTCTTTGTTTCAAGAGCAGATGCACCCACGTTTGAAGTCATAATTATTACAGTATTTTTGAAATCAACGCGTCTGCCCTGCGAGTCTGTCAATATGCCGTCTTCAAGCACCTGTAAAAGCATATTAAATACGTCAGGATGTGCCTTTTCAATTTCATCAAAAAGTACTACCGAATAGGGCTTACGTCTGATTTTTTCGGTCAACTGTCCGCCTTCGTCGTATCCTACGTATCCGGGGGGGCTACCTATAAGCTTTGATACGCTGTGTTTTTCCATATATTCAGACATATCAATTCTTATCATCGCGTTTTCGTCGCCGAAAAGTATGTCTGCCAAAGCCTTAGTAAGTTCTGTCTTACCTACACCCGTAGGCCCTAAGAACAAGAAACTACCCATAGGTCTTTTGGGGTCTTTAAGTCCCATTCTGCCACGTCTGATTGCTCTTGCTACGGCTGATACGGCGTCATTCTGACCTATTATTCTGCCCTTTAAAATTTCGTCAAGTTTGAGCAGTCTTTCGCTCTCTTCTTCGGCAAGTTTCTTTACAGGAATACCTGTCCAGAGAGTTACGATATCGGCGATATCTTCTTTTGTTATTGCAAGGTTGTTTCCGTTTAAGTTAGACTGCCATTCACTCTTCGCCTGTTCGTATTTTTCTTTTATCTCTTTTTCTTTGTCGCGCAAGGTTGCTGCCTTTTCAAAGTCCTGATTCTTTATTGCTTCTTCTTTTTCTGACGAAATATTTTTAATTTCTTCTTCAATCTCTTTTACGTTGTCGGGCATCGTAAAGTTGTTTATTCTGATTTTTGATGCCGCTTCATCAATAAGGTCAATAGCCTTGTCGGGCAAATAACGGTCATTGATATATCTTGTTGAAAGTTTTACTGCTTCTTCAATCGCTTCGTCGGGAATTTTTACCTTGTGGTGCGATTCGTACTTATCACGTAATCCTTTAAGAATAAGTACAGCTTCTTCTTTTGACGGTTCTCCCACCATAACAGACTGAAAACGTCTTTCAAGCGCCGAGTCTTTTTCTATATGCTTTCTGTATTCTTCAATGGTTGTAGCACCAATAACCTGCATTTCTCCCCTAGCTAAAGCGGGTTTAAGAATATTAGCCGCATCAACGGCACCTTCGGCAGCACCTGCACCAATAATCGTATGGATTTCATCAATGAACAAAATGATATTGGGGTTCTTTTCAACTTCGCCCATTACGTTTTTAAGTCTTTCTTCAAATTCTCCCCTGTATTTTGCTCCCGCTATCATTCCTGATATATCAAGGGTAACAAGAGTCTTGTCTTTCAAAGTTTCGGGAACCTGTCCTTCAACTATTCTCTGAGCAAGTCCTTCTGCAACTGCAGTTTTACCTACCCCCGGTTCGCCTATAAGACAGGGGTTATTTTTTGTTCTTCTTGAAAGAATTTGTATTACTCTCTGTGTTTCTGTATCTCTGCCCTTGATTGGGTCTAATCTTCCGTCTTTCGCCATTTGAGTAAGGTCACGTCCGTACTGCTTGAGTGTCGGCGCATCCTTTAGGCTTGTTTTTCCGCCGTTTTTCTTATTATCAAAACCCTTACCGTTCTGACCTTTATCAGCAAAATCTTGCTCATCAACACCCTTGATATAGTTTACAAGGTCGTTTGCAAGTTCATTTATGTTAACACCCTGCGCACTCAGTATTCTTACTGCAACGCAGTCACTCTCCGACAGAAGTCCAAGCAAAATATGCTCTGTACCTATATAATTCTGCCCAAGTCGCATAGCCTGATATGCAGATGATTCGATTATTTTTTTGGTTCTCGGTGTCATATCAGATGCGCTTACGTTGGTTTTAGAAGCGCTTCCCGATATTTCTTTGACCATATTTGAGCAAGTGTCAAAATCAGCATTTCTGTTTTTCAATATTTTTCATGCCACGCCGTCTTTTTCTGCAAGAAGCCCCAAAAGTATATGTTCACTTCCTATATACGTGTGGCCGTATTCTCTTGCATATTCAAGCGCGTTGTTCAATGCGTTTTGAGCTGA
>JAZRPI010000218.1:0-2858 GCA_045649165.1 Eubacteriales bacterium
TTTTGACAGAGAGTATCTGTCGATCATTTCTGTATAAAGGTCTACTTCGTCTGATTTAGAAACGATGATTATTTCGTCTATATAGGGCGATTCTTCGAATTCAATAAGTGTACGTGTTACAACGGGAAGTCCTGCAATTTCAAGGAACTGTTTGGTTGTGCCGTCAGAATTCTGCATACGGGTACCGCTTCCGCCAACAGTGATTATAGCGCTTGTATAGGGTTTGAACATTTTGAGATTTACGCTGTCAAGCGTATTAACAAACGCTTTGGAAATGTTTTTGAATATACCCATCTGCCACACCGTTCCTTTCGTGTAACGTAAAACTAAATAATCATAGATATTATAGCACACATCGGTAGAGAAAATCTACTATTTTACAAAATTTGTGCAAAAAAATATTTTTATTTTCCTTTGCCAAAAAATAATCCAAAAAGTATCAAAAAACTATTTTCAAAATGGAATATATATGTTATAATATATTAAATATAAACATTTGGGCGGTGGTTATTATTTTTAAAGAGTATATGAATCAACTTGCAGACGTTTTTAAATCGCAAGTCAAAGCATTTTCGTTTGGTGTAAATGACTTTTTTGACATACTGATTGTTGCAGTTTTGTTTTACTACATCTACAAGTTTATAAAACAGAGAAGAGCAGGAAAACTTGCCATAGGTCTTGGCGTTATTTTGCTTGTGAAAATATTGACCGATATTTTTTCTTTGAATGCATTAGGTTTTATCATCAACAACTTTTTCCAGATAGGACTTCTTGCGATTGTTATACTGTTTCAGCCTGAACTCCGTTCAGCTCTTGAACAGGCGGGTGGAACATCTTTGAAGGGTTTGAAGAACTTTGGTGAAAGACATATTGAAAATGCAGAAGAAATGATAAATGCTGTCTGTGATGCCGCTTGCGAAATGGCGAAGAATAAGACAGGTGCTCTTATTGTTTTTGAAAATCAGACAGGGCTTAATGATATTATATCAAGTGGTACGATTGTAAACGCTGACGTTTCATCATTTTTGCTCAGAAATATATTCTTCGAAAACACACCCCTTCATGACGGTGCTGTTGTGATAAGAGAAGGCAGAGTTTATGCAGCGGGATGCTATTTGCCCTTGTCAGAAAATACACGTATCGCGAAAGAACTTGGAACAAGACACAGAGCTGCTATCGGTATGAGTGAAGTGAGTGATGCTTTGGTGCTTGTTGTATCTGAAGAAACGGGTACTATTTCAATTGCATACAGGGGTAATATCGAAAGAAAATTTGACTATGCGACTTTGAAAAAATATCTGACTGAATTTTTGATGCCGTCCGACGATGAATCGCCCAAAAAGAGATTTAACAAACTCACAAAGACGTTTGAAAAGACCGAAAAGAACAAGACAAGAAAAAAGAAAAAGAATTACCTGCCCAAAGATGAGATAGAATTTGATTTGTTTGATGGAGAATCGGAAGAATGATTGAAAAAAATGAAATAAAGAAAAATGAACAAGAAAAATCTTCCGTCCGTTCGGACAGAGTGATAGATTTCGTTGCGAAAATAGCTTGTTTGCTTATTGCGTTTTTTATATGGTTTTATGCCATGAGTACCGACGTTGTAACTTTGGAAAAAGATTTTACAGTACCCGTAAGATTTGAAAACGAGACTGCGCTTTTTGAAAAGACGGGTTGGTCTGTTTTGTCGGGCAAAGACAGCAGCATCGTTGTTACTTTGAAGGGTAAAAGAAATATCGTAACACAGATAAACGAATCTGACATATTTGCTTTTGTTGACGTATCTTCTGTTGAAAGTGCGGGAAGACAGACGCTTGATATTAAGGTATCGGCTCCCACGGAATGTGAAGTAGTAAACACTTCTGTTTCAAGTATTTCGCCTTATATCGACAAGAAAGTAACAAAAAATGTTCCGATAAACGTTGTGTATGCCGATTACGTAATCAGCTCGGATTATCAGCTTGACGACCCTGTTACCAATATTGAAGAAGTTGCCGTAACAGGTCCTGAATCTGAACTTCGTAAAGTTTCTGCCGCTCAGGCTGTGCTTTCTCTCGGTAACGTAACGAAGACTATCAATACAGCCAACAGCCTTGTGCTTGTCGATGAAGCGGGAAACAGCGTGGAAAGTCCTTACCTTACTTTGTCAACCAAGACTGTCAAAGTAACAATAAAATTATACGCTGAAAAAGACGTGCCGCTTGAAGTTGATTATAAATACGGTTATTTCAACAATAAGAACGTAAAGATTACAATTACGCCGTCTGTTATAACGTTACGTGGCGAACCGTCTTTACTCGAAGACGTTGAAAGTATCAATATAGCTACTCTTGATGAGAAGAAATATCTTACAAACAGCACTCAGAGTATCGCTATAAATATCCCTGACGGTTTGACAGCTATTACTGCCGATGAAACTGCGGTAATAAGCGTTGAGCATATAAACACAGGAACAAAGCAGATTTCTGTATCAAATATCACTTTGGCAAATTCAGGTGGGCTTAACTGCGAAGTTCAGACTGAAAGCTTGAATATTATGCTCAGGGGACCATACAATCTGCTTTCAAAAGTAAAAGAAGAGAATATATCTGTTGTAGCAGATATGAAAAACTATACTTCAGGAAGTGGTGTTACCGTTGTTCCGGTAACCATAAAGCTTTCAAGTGAGTTTGAAGCAGACGTATACGAGCTTGAAAATTACAGCGTGACAATAAATATTAAGTAAAAAAGAGAAGTTTATGCGGATAGTAATAAGAGATATCAGACTGAAAGCAGAAGCTAATGAATCTGATGCAATAAGAAATGCAACAAAACAACTGAATAGCGTTATAGGTGCATCAAATTTTGGCGATGTC
>JAZRPI010000219.1:0-1904 GCA_045649165.1 Eubacteriales bacterium
TATCTCAAAACTTGACGTATTGTACGAATGCCTTGCAGAAGGCGGTATCACAAGACTTCTTATGCTTGTTCAGGATTACAAGTCGCTCGGCGTTACAGGCTCAGTACGTTCATCAAGAGACTACTACCTTGATTTTGCACAAAACCACGACGCTCTCTACTTCCATGCGGGCGGTTCGGACAAGGCATATTCCGAAATTGCATCAAGACAGATTGACAACTTTGACGGCGTCGGAATGAGCATTCCTAACGCGTTCTACCGCGATGCTTGGCGTAAGAGCCATATGGCGCTTGAACACACAATGGTTATTACAGGACAAGGTGTACAGAACGCTATTGCATACAGAAATGCAAGAACAGAGCTTAAAGAAGGTTTTGAATCTCCCTTTAAGTTTGCAGACGAAGTTGTAATCCCCGGCGGCGAAGATGCAAATTGCGTATATCTGCCCTTCTCTAACTATCAGACGCCTTATCTCAAGTATGATGCAACAAATAATACATACAAGCGTTGGCAGTACGGTACTCAGCATATTGACAAAGATACAGGCACTCAGCTTGAATTTACAAACATTATAGTTCTCTTCTGCCCCCATACAGGTCCGCTTGATTATAAAGCAAGAATTGAAGTTACAACAACCGGTACTGGCGAAGGCTACTATATCAGCGGCGGTAAGTATATAAACATCAAGTTCTCAAAAGAAAACGAAGATGCTCCGCTTAAGTTATATAACACAGACGATACTCCCCTTGAAATCAACGTTGGTACGTCTTATATAGCTATTATGAAGCCTGAAAACAAAGGCAGCATCAATATGAACTACAACAAATAACATAACAAAAAACACCCGATTTTTCGGGTGTTTTTTGTTTTTATCTTATCATAAAAGTATTCATAAATACAGTGAGCATTATTTCTTCCGGTGTAACAATCTTTGCGTTTCCGGGGCTTCTGAAGATAATCTTGTTATCAACATCAATATCAAACCACATAGACACATTCATTGTTTCATCTTCGGTTATATGACAATGAAGTTCCCAACCAAGAGAACGGCAAAGTTCTTCAAAAGGAATAAAATTTATATACTCTGCAGGATTAAGCTCCATAAGCGTTTTGAAACCATTATTTACAGGCACTTTACGCGTAAAAGTAATTTTGTTGCGAACAAAATTCAGACTGTGCTCAGCTTCTATACGGCACTTCTTGTCAGATGAAACCGACAGACAGAAAAGAAGAATTCCTGACACAATCATCGAAAAATACATTGTATCGGTATAGACATTCGTTCCGAATTCTTCTATCTCTGAAAAGTCTGACTCTATTTTGTAGCCTGTCTTGTTTGCAGTTTTTACAATGTTGTCACACAGAAATTTATAAATATTGTAGACAGAGCCGTTAACCCTTTTCTCTGTGTCAAACATTGAAAGAGTAACGTAATTATCAATTACGCTGTATGCATATTTTCTTATCTTTTCTAACATACTGTATTTGTCATACATTTCTGAAAAATCACAACATAAAGCATCAAGTATATTACGTAAAGATTCTGCAAAGTCTGCTTTGTCTTGATTTACAAAATTTGCAAAAAGCAAGTCAAAGTCAAGCAACAAAGGAAACATAACAAGAGCATACCCTTTGTATTCAAAACAAAGCGCAGTTTTATATTTGTCCTGTATAAAACAGCCAACGAAGTCAATAGCACCATTCTTTTCAGGAAATACAGTACTCTCTTTGTCGAGAAAGCATCTGTCAAACTTGCTGTTTACTCGTGGAGAAGTCGTATATTTCTTACAAGCACGGTTCCTGTATACAATATTCCAATCATCACTACATACAATGGTCGGAAAATTCAGTTTGTCTAATTTCGTAAAAAAGTCCATTTTCTAAGTTGCAAGTCTATAAATTTA
>JAZRPI010000220.1:0-9372 GCA_045649165.1 Eubacteriales bacterium
AAAGAGAACATTGGTTCTCAAGTCTGGTACATGGGGAAATGTTATCGGTGCAGTTTATGGAGATACAGCATCTGAAGTTGCTGCTGTAGATATCACAGTAAACGGTGCAAATATCAAGGGCGCTATTTATGGTGCAGGAAGCCCCAACTACAGCAACAGTTCAGTTGTTGGACACTCAGCTTCGGGCACACCTGCTGACGTTAATATTAAGGTATTGTCCGGTGAAGTTGGCGCTATTTACGGTAATACAAGTGGTGGTATTAAAGGTAAATTGAATATTGAAGTTGCACAGGATGCAAAGGTTGGCGAAATCAATTACAAGTACGGTTCACCTGCGAATACACCTACAGCGGTTACAGTTAAGTATCATCGCGATGCAATTGCTGACGAAAACGTAAAAGGTTTTGACGGTTTGTCAAACGTTACAATTACTCCTGAAGGCACAGCTCCTGAAGGTGGCGGCAACCAGGGCGGTGGCGAAGAACCCACTCCTCCCACACCTCCTACACCCCCTGCAACATCTCAGATTGTTTACATTGCTGACGTAGCAAAGGGAACAGGAGACGGTTCATCTCCCGAAAATGCAATGGGTAACGATGCAGACTACGATTCTATCTTTGCAAACGGTACGACAGACCAGAAGAAAGAAGTATATAAGAAGAGTGCTGTATACAAAGCATTGAATAACACAACTATTGCAGAAAACGGCGGTACAATCGTTATCGTTGGCGAAACGACAGTTAATGCAAACAAGGCTGCAGGCTCATTCAATGAATTTGCGTGGCCGGAACTCACATACAAAAATAATGTTACATTTACAAGTGTATATGGTGGTGTAGATTACAGAACACAGGGCGCTAAGTTTGTATTTGATACAACAACTTACGGCATTGTCTTCCAGATGGGCGGTCCTGCAACTTTCGAAAACCTTAACATCGAATATGTATACACAAGCAAGACACTCAAAAATTCAGACGAAGCTGTAAACAAGGGTCTTCTCTTTGCAGCTAACGGTTATAAGACTGTATTCGGCGAAGGAATCGTTGTAACACCTAAGGATACACACACAACAAAACTTGAATGGTATCCTAACATTGCGGGCGGTCAAAGATATAACGACGTTAAGAGAAATTCGGATATTACAGTTAAGTCAGGTACATGGGGCGGCGTATACGGCGCAACATTTGGTGCAGGTACAGGCTATAAATATACAGGTAACGTAAACGTACTTGTTGAAGGCGGTAAGATTGAAGTTCTTACAGGTACATACAAGCACACACTCCCTGGAAGCACAAAGGTAATTGTTAACGGTAACGTTAATGTTACTGTAAACGGCGGTGAAATCGGTAAGATTCTCTGCGTAAGCCGTTACGGTCTCGGTGCACAGACATATTCTGTAAACCTTACAATCGGCGAAAATGCAAAGGTAGGTTCAGCTTGGTGCTATGAACCCACAGGTTCAAATGAAAATGTACGTCCTACAAATTCAACAGTTACATTTGCATATAAAGCAATTGCAGCAGATGAAGTATTGTACTTCACAAATAAGAATGCAACAGGTAGCCCTGCAGACCAGCCTACAATTAAGGAAAAAGCAATATACGTTGCTGACGTTGCAAAGGGAACAGGGGACGGTTCTTCTCCCGAGAACGCAATGGGTCACAGCGCAGGCTATGCAAATATTATGGCAAACGGAACGTTGGATGAAAAGAAGGCGCTTCTTACAAGCAACGTTATTTACAAGGCATTCAACGATGCAGAACTTATTGCAAACGGCGGTTACATCGTTGTTGTTGGTGAAACAACAGTTGACGTAACTGAATCAATGTACTTCAGTTCATTGACAGAATTCAAAACTCCCAAAACCGGAACAAAGAATATTACAATCACAAGTGTTTACGACGGTGTTGACTACAGAGCTCAGGGCGCAAAACTTGTATTTGACCAGAGACAGACATGTATGGCATTTACATTGAATACACCTACAACTTGGGAAAATCTCAATATCGAAAGCAAATTTGATAGTAGTAAGTTTACATATTTGAACGTTGAAAGATTCTTTATGATTGCTTGTAACGGTTACAAGACAATTTTTGGTGACGGTCTTAACGTAGTATCGAATGACGTAAATACAACAAAGATAGAAGCATATCCCACAATCGTTGGCGGACACAGATGGCAGAACCCCGGAAGAAACACAGACCTTACAATCAAGTCTGGTACATGGGGCAGCGTATTCGGCGCTAACTTTGGTGTTAGTTCAAACGGTAAAACATCAGCTAATATAAACATTACTGTTGAAGGCGGTAAGATTGTTGACGTTCTTACAGGTTCGACCAAGAACGTAAATCAGGGTAGCACAGGTATTACTAATACAGGTAACATTAACATCACTGTAAACGGCGGTGAAGTTACAAAGATTATCGGTGCAAACCACAATGGTCTTGGTAATGCATCAAGTAAAGTTACTGTAACAATCGGCGCGGGTGCAAAGGTTGGCACAGCTTGGAGCTTTGACTTTACAGGTGCGAATGATGCGAAACGTCCCGCAAATTCAACATGTACATACGCATCAAGCGCAATCAGAGCAGAAAGAGTTCAGTACTTCACAGATGCAACAATGGTGGGCGACCCCGCACTCCAGCCTGAACTTGAATGCTACACACTCTATATTGCAGACGTAGCAACAGGTAAGGGCGACGGTTCGACACCTAATGATGCTATGGGTCACGATGCTGACTATTACACAGAATATGCAAAGGTTCTTGGATACGTTGAAATAGAAGAAGCGAACAGAACAGCAGAACAGAAGGCTGCAATCAGCGGAATGTACAAGAAGAACGTATTCTACAAAGCACTTAGCGACAAGAAGCTTCTTGCAAATGGCGGTAAGGTTGTTCTTGTTGGTAAGACAACACTTGATGTAAGCAGTTCTATCAGACTTACAGGTATGTCTGAATTCTCATGGCCTGTCGCAGGTTATGACAATATCATATTTACAAGCGTAGATAAGGGTGTTGACTACAGACAGAACGGTGCTAAGTTCGTGTTTGACGTAACGAAAACTTGTATCGACTTTGATATGAAGGCTCCTACAGTTTGGGAAAACCTTACAATTGAACACGTATACGACTCTTCAAAGTGCACAGGCGCTGAGAGATCTGCTATGTTCTCAGCTAACTGTAAGGATACAGTATTCGGCGAAGGACTTACAGTTATTGCAACAGACACTACTGCACGTAACATGAAGATATATCCCACAATTGTTGGTGGTCATAGATATACTGATCTTAAGAGCAACTCAAACCTCACAATCAAGTCAGGTACATGGGGGTGCGTATACGGCGGTAACTTCGGTACAAATACTGTTGGTAACTTTACAGGTAACATAAACGTACTTGTTGAAGGCGGTACAATTCAGGTACTTTCCGGCGGTAACAAGCATACAGTTCCTACTTCTGCTCCTGTTGTTACAGGTAATATTAACGTAACAGTTACAGGCGGTAACGTTTATAAGCTTATGGGTACCAGCCATAACGGTCTTGGTTCAGATGACAACAAGATTACTGTAACAATTACAGAAGGTGCGAGAGTTGGTACAGCTTGGGGCTTCCATTACACAGAAAAACTCGCTAACAAACAGCCTAAGAACTCTACAATCACTTATGCTTCAAGTGCAATCAGAGCTGAAGATATTAAGTACTTCACAAATGCAATAAAGACAGGCGACCCGAGTATCGTTCCTGAAAAGTTGCAGTATACACTCTATATTGCAAATAAATCAAGGGGTGACGGAAGCGGTTCATCTCCTGAAAATGCACTCGGTCACGATGCACTTTATGCAAGTCAGTATGCAAAGGTTCTTAAGTACGTAAACATTGAAACAAAAGACCAGACACAGGCTCAGAAGGATGCGATTTCAAATCTTCCCAAGCTCCACGTTCTTTATAGAGCAATGCAAGACGTAGCTCTTAAGTCTGTTGGTGGTAAGATTGTAGTTGTAGGTCCTGTTACAATCGACGTATCAGACCCGTTGAGAAGAAGCTTTGCAGGATTCAATCTCCCCGGTAAGATAGACGATACAATCACAATTACAAGTAAAGATAACGGCGTTGATTACAGATACAAGGGCGCTAAGATGACATTCGATATCACAACAACATACTTTGTACTTACAATGAACGCTCCTACTGTTTGGGAATATCTCAATATCGAACACAAGTACAATTCAGACAACGGTGCAAATATTGAAGCTGCTGCTATGATTGCTTGTAACGGTTATAAGACAGAATTCGGCAGAGGCCTTTATACTTACAATACTGATATTGGCAGAAAAGAAAAGGCAAACGGCATTACAATCATTGGCGGTCACAGATACAACAAGATGACAAAGGGTTCAGATATCACAATTCGCTCAGGTGAATGGGGATACGTACTCGGCGGTAGCTGGGGTACTGCAACGATGGGTGTATTTGAAGGTAATGTAAATATCCTTGTAACAGGCGGTAAGATTAAACAGATTATCGGTACAAACAAAGCCCATACAACAAGCCATAAGGAAACTGTTAAGGGTAATGTATTTATCAGAGTCTACGGCGGTGAAGTAGATATCATCTACGGAACAAACAACAATGGTCTTAAGGGTGGATACGTAAGCGTATCTATCGGTAAGGGCGCAAAGGTTGGTTCAGCTTACGGCTACCATCCGAACTACAAGGGTGAAAGAAAAGTAATTGCATACATCTGGTATCATCCCGATGCAATTAACAAGAAGAAGATTTACAACTTCGTTCAGGCAACACCTCAGACATCTTCGTCTATCGTATTCTTTGTAGGCGTAGCTGCTTTGGCTGGTGCTGGTGCAGTTACAGTTGGTTCAAAATCAAAGAAACGTAAAATTAAATAAGGCATAATACAATAAAGGCTCACGCAGAAATGCGTGGGCCTTTTGTCTGTCTATATATAAAAATGTAGTAATTTTATTGATTTTTACGAATTTTGGTGGTAAAATACTTATATTAATCTGTTATTTGTCGAATTTTTTCAAAATGAGGTATGATATGAGAAAAATTCATATTCTTAACCCCGCAGCAGGCGTTGCAAAAGCACATTTGTTCATTCCCAAAGGAATTGAAGTATACGAAACAAAAGGTCCACACGACCTTGAAAGGTTTATAAGAGAAACTTGCATATCTGACCCTGAAGTATCTTTCACTGTATACGGTGGTGACGGTACTATCAGCGAAGCTGTAAACGGTATTATGTCTGCAGGGCCGGAAGCTATGGAAAAAGCTGTTCTTTCGGTTGTTCCAAAAGGTTCGGGCAATGACTTTGTGCGCAATTTTGCAAAGGGCGAAAAATTCTTTGGCAAAGTTGACGTTTTGAAATGTAACGACAGATACGGGATAAACTCTATCAATATAGGCTTTGACTGTGACGTTATTGTTGAAACGGATAAGGTGAAAAAGAACTTTTTAACTGCCGGAAGTTTTGGTTATATAGTAGGTGTTTTGAGAGTTCTTATGCGTGAGCTTGGTAAAGAGTTTGAAATCAGCATAACTGACAAGAACGGACAGGTTCAGGAGTTTAAGGGTGAATACCTTATGACAGCTCTTGGTAATGGCAAATATTGTGGTGGTGGTTTTAAATTTGCACCCACAGCAACTCTTTGCGACGGTTATTTTGATGCAATGGTTGTAAACAAAATGAGCAAACCCACGTTTTTGAAGCTTGTTGGAGATTACAGAAGCGGAAAACACGTTGATGCTGATACTTGCGAAGTTCAAGAAAAATATAAAAAACTGATGAGTTATTTTCAATGCCGTGAGATGACAGTGAGAAACATCAGCAGAGTTGGAATTGACGGAGAAGTTATTTATACCGATAAAGCGGAAATATCTATTATTCCGTCAGCTATCAATATTCAGATGCCCGCGCTTGATTTGACAAAATTCAAGAACAGGAATTGATAAAATAATCAAAAAGCATTTTTGCATGTATATTTGTTGAGTACATTCTTTCAGGATGCCACTGTATCCCAAGATAGAATTTTTTGCCCGGCATATATACTGATTCAATGGAATTATTGTCTGTGGTAGCGGCAACTTTCAGACCGCCAAGACTTTTGACTGATTGATGATGAAAACTGTTTACGTCGGTTTTGTCAGCTTTCAGTATATCGTAAAGCAGACTGTCTTTTTCGATGTTGACTGAATGCGATGAAATATGTTTGTCTGCGCTTTGGTCGTGGTTATCTATATGCTGGTTGAGTTTTCCGCCGGCAGATACGGTAAGTAGCTGACAACCACGGCAAATACCGAGAATTGATTTATCTTTTTCGGCAGCCATTTTACATAATTCAAGTTCAAAAATATCGCGTTCATATTCAATATTACCGCAATTTTCTTGAGTTGACTCTCCGTATTTTGACGGGTCAATATTTGTCCCGCCCGAGAAAAGAATTCCGTCAAGGTTTTCTAAGGTTTCTTCGATAAGTTTTTTATCTCTCGTATAGGGGAGAATGTAGGGAATACCGCCCGAATTTTCAATAGCCTGAGAGTAGAACGGCGATATTTTTATATTCCCAAGGAAGTTATCGTATTGCGGTGTTATACCGATTTTTGCTTTCATACAGTTTTCTCCTTTAGTTTTTTATTTCATTTTATTCTAAAATGCAAAATAATATGAATAAAGAGAAGACTTTTAAACTATATTAATTTATTTTCGAAAGGATAATTATGAGTATCAGAGTTGGAATTTTAGGCTACGGCAATCTTGCAAAAGGCGCTGAAGCTGCTATAAAAAATAATAAGGATATGTCTCTTGCGGCGGTCTTTACAAGAAGAGCCCCCGAGAGTTTGAAAATTAATACAGAAAACGTTCCCGTAGTTCATATTGATGAAATACTGAACTATAAAGACAAAATAGACGTGCTTGTTATTTGCGGCGGAAGTGCTACGGACTTGCCCGTGCAGACACCTATGTATGCAAAGTATTTTAACGTAGTTGACAGCTTTGATACACACGCGAATATACCCACTCACTTTGAAAATGCCGACAAAGCATCAAAAGAAGGCGGATTTGTAAGCGTGATTTCAGTAGGTTGGGACCCCGGTATGTTTTCATTGAACCGCATTTACGGAGAAGCTATTTTGCCTATGGGCGAAACGTATACTTTCTGGGGCAAGGGCGTCAGCCAAGGACATTCTGATGCAATCAGACGTATTGACGGCGTAAGAAATGCAAAGCAGTATACTATCCCTGTTGAAGATGCTTTGGAGAGAGTAAGAAACGGAGAAAATCCCGTACTTACAACTAGAGAAAAGCATACTCGCGAATGTTTTGTTGTTGCAGAAGAAGGAGCAGACAAAGCAAGAATAGAAAAAGAAATAAAAGAAATGCCAAACTACTTTGCCGATTATGATACGACAGTTCATTTTATATCGGAAGAAGAACTTATAAGAGACCATTCGGGCATCCCCCACGGTGGTTTTGTTATAAGAACAGGCGAAACAAATGAAGGCAAATCAAAACACGTTGTTGAATATTCTTTGAAGCTTGACTCAAACCCTGAATTTACTGCAAGTGTGCTTATTGCTTATGCAAGAGCGGCATACAGAATGTATAAAGAAGGTAGTTTTGGCTGTAAAACTGTATTTGATATTCCACCGGCATATCTCAGCGCAGAAGATGGTGCAGCTTTACGCAAAAGACTTTTATAATAACACAAAAACTATTGTTATTCTGTGATTTTTGTGATATAATTTATTTAGAAAGATAACGAAAAAGGAGTGAAGAAAATGCTCGAAAAGATTAGACTTGAAGCAAGAAAATTGGCTGAAGAGTTTTGCGAAGGCGCGAAACTGAAAAAAGGACAGCTTGTTGTTATGGGCAGTTCTTCAAGCGAAGTAAGGGGCTCGAAAATCGGAAGCGATTCAAGTCTTGAAGTTGCTGAAGTGGTTTTTGAAGAAATATACAAGGCTTTGACTGAAAAGGGCGTATACTTGGCAGTTCAGTGCTGCGAACATCTGAACAGAGCTTTGATTACTGAAAGAGAAGCTTTGAAGTGCGGAGAAGAAGTAGTAAATGCAGTTCCGCAGCTTCATGCAGGTGGTGCTTTTGCTATGACTGCGTACAAGACGTTCAAAGACCCTGTTGCAGTTGAACATATTAAAGCAGATGCAGGTATTGATATCGGCTCAACTTTGATTGGTATGCATCTCAAAGAAGTTGCAGTACCTGTAAGAATAAACCAGAAGAATATCGGAAGCGCTTACGTCGTTTGTGCAAGAACAAGACCGAAATATATCGGTGGCGAAAGAGCAAGATATGACGACAGTCTTATGTGAAAAATAAGCATTTCAAGAGAACTTTTCGTATGATGAGTTCTCTTGTTTTTTGTTAATCCCCTTGAAATTGGACAATATATGTATTATAATATATAAGATATAATAGATTTTCTCAAAAAAGGTGAAATATGGCTGACATTAATATTGTACTGATTGAGCCGGAGATACCGCAGAATACGGGTAATATTGCAAGAACGTGCGCTGCAACAGGCGCCGCGTTACATCTTGTAAAGCCTATGGGTTTTGAGATAGATAATGCAAAACTCAAAAGGGCGGGTCTTGATTATTGGCATCAGCTTGATATAACATATTATGAGAACTCTGATGAGTTTTTTGAAAAGAATAAGAATGAGCAGATGTTTTTCTATTCAACAAAGGCGCCTGTTTCACACGTTACGGCAGAGTATCCCAAGAGAGTATTCCTTGTTTTTGGAAAAGAAACAAAGGGACTGCCTGAAGAACTTTTGAAGAATAATATTGACAAATGCGTAAGAATACCTATGAGAAACGGACTGCGCAGTTTGAATCTTTCAAATTCTGCCGCTATTGCCGTATACGAAGTATTAAGACAGAGAGATTTTGACGGACTGCTTGAAGAAGGTCAGTTTCCGAACGGTTGATTTTTGGTAGGTTTATATATGAAAGTTATTACCTTAGCTTTAGGCCCTTTGCATACTAACTGTTATATACTTTATAACCAAGACAAAAAGGCGATTGTAATTGACCCTGCATTCTTCGCTGACAGAATAAAGGACGTTCTTGAGACGAAAAAGCTCACACTTGACAAAATTCTTCTGACACACGCCCATTTTGACCACGTAATGGCAACGGAAGACTTAAGAGAAAATGGCGCAGAAGTATATTTGCATATTGAAGACGAAGAAATGCTGTATAATCCGGAATTGAATTACAGTTTAGAATATTTAGGCAGAACACCGAAATTTAGTAAAGTAGAGCATCTGCTTAAAGACGGAGATATAATTGATTTTGACGGCGAAGAAATCAGAGTAATGCACACACCGGG
>JAZRPI010000221.1:0-10528 GCA_045649165.1 Eubacteriales bacterium
TAAGACTTATCAAATTTTGTAACGTAAGCAGTGTTGCAATACGGAAGCATCTGTTTGTATACACTTGCTCCGCCGATAACAAAAACATCGTCTGTGTTATATTTTTTTACTTCTTCAAGCAATTCGTCAATTGAATGAACAACTGTAGTGTTTTCAGGTTTGTATTCTTGTGACGGATGAAGTACGATATTCGTTCTGTTTTTCAAAGCTCTGCCGCCGGGGAAAGTAGCAAGAGTGTTTGAGCCGAGAATTACAATTTTACCCGATGTCAAATCTCTGAAGTTAAACAAGTCGGCTTTTACGCGAGCGAGCAAATCGCCTTTGTAACCGATGCCCCAATCTTTATCAACAGCAACAATAAGTTTCATAAATTAATTCCTTTCAACTTAATACTATCAAACAGCAACAGGGAAACGTCCCACTTTTTCGCCGTGCTGATAGTTGTTTACAGTAAAGCTTTCGGGTGTGAAATCATAGAAGTTTGTGATTGATTTGTCAAGTACAACTTCGGGAGCTTCGAAAACTTCACGTTCGATAATTTCTTTTACAATAGGAATATGTCTATCATATATATGAGCGTCTGCAATTACGTGTACAAGTTCGCCGGGCTGAAGTCCTGAAACTTGAGCAAACATCAAAACAAGAGCAGCATACTGAGCAACGTTCCAAGCGTTTGCCGCAAGCATATCCTGCGAACGCTGATTAAGAATTGCGCAGAGCTTGCCGTCAACTACGTTGAACGTCATGCTGTAAGCACAAGGATACAAAGACATTTCGCTCAAGTCGGCAAAAGTATAAAGGTTTGTCATAATTCTACGGCTGCTGGGGTTGTTCTTAAGGTCGAACAAAACTCTGTCAACCATATCAAATTCGCCTTCGCGGTATTTGTGCTTAACACCCATCTGATATCCGTATGCTTTTCCTATTGAGCCGTTTTCGTCAGCCCAACTGTCCCATATATGAGAATTAAGCTCGTTAACATTATTGGATTTCTTCTGCCAAATCCAAAGTATTTCATCAATGGCTGCTTTGAGTGAGATAGGACGAATAGTGATTAAAGGGAATTCTTTTGAAAGGTCGTATCTATTTACAACACCAAATTTTTTGATTGTGTAAGCAGGTTCGCCGTCTTCCCAATGGGGTCTGACTTTCTCATCCTTAACCCATGTTCCGTTTTCAAGAATATCTTTGCAAGTATTAATGAATGCTATATCTGCTGAACTCATAGTATGTATCTCCTTAAAATTAGTTAGGAATATCTCCGATTGAGTTGAGTATTAATCTTGGTCTGTAGGGATATTGCTTAATGTTATCTAAGTCTGTAACACCTGTTAAAACAAGTATAGGGTCAAGACCACTCTCGATGCCTGCGATGATGTCGGTATCCATTCTGTCGCCAATCATAGCTGTGTCTTCAGAGTGTACGCCGAGTATACGAAGCCCTGTTCTCATCATCAAAGGGTTAGGTTTTCCGACGTAATATGCCTGTTTGCCTGTTGTAACTTCAATAGGCGCTACCATAGCACGACAAGCGGGAATAGGACCGGTTTCTGAAGGGCCTGTAAGGTCTGTGTTTGTACCAATAAGCTTTGCGCCATTGTTTACAAGTCGCATAGCTTTTGTTATATTGTCGTAGTTATACTGAGCAGTTTCACCGATTATAACGTAATCAGGGTCAACGTCGTTCATTGTAATACCGGCATCGTGTAAAGCATTATAAAGACCTGCATCTCCAATTACAAATGCAGAACAACCGGGTTTTTGAAGCTGCAAAAATTTTGCAGTTGCAAGCGCGCTTGTATAGAAGTGCGATTCATCAACGTCAAGACCCATTCTGAGAAGTTTTTGTCTCAACTCGCGGGGAGTTCTATTACTTGCGTTTGTCAAAAACAAAAAGTTCTTTTCGTTTTCGACAAGCCATTTTACGAATTCTTTAGCGCCGGGCAAAAGATTATTTCCGTGATATATAACACCGTCCATATCACAGATAAAGCCTTTTTTGTTTCTTAAAGCTTCCATAAGATTCTCACTTTTCTAAAATAATATATTTGTATTATTTTATCACAGTTCGGTATTGTTTTCAATACTTTTTTTGCTAATTATGACTTTTAGTAATAAATTGCGGCAAAAAGTTTTCAGTTTCGTTGTACGTTTCTTTTATTCTGTGATTTGTAATTGGGTCAAAGAAAAATTGATATGAAAAAAATGACAGTCCTTGGCATTTTTTGTTCGTTTCGGTAATCAAAATACATCTCCTGATGATGTCGTTTTGTTTTTTCCATTCATTACTACCATTTCCTGCCCATTTATCTTCTTTCGTGTATGCTTTTTCAAGGGTCATACCAACAACAAGTTTGATGTCATCGTTTTTAATTAAATTGCACCAATCGCTAAAAACTCTATCAAAGGGATGTGTCTGGTGTTCAAGACCAAAATATATTTGTGGACTTATATAATCAATATAACCTGTTTCAGAACACCATGCATATATATCTGCATAGAGCTGATTATAGTTTCTTTCGATGTTTCCGGCAGGGCTTATTCCGAATAATAAATCTGAATTATGCTCTTTAGCTGTTGAATAAATTTCTGACACAAGAATATTGACATTGTTTCGCCTGAAGTTATCTAACGATAGTTTTCCACCGCTGTCTATATATTCTTTGTATTCATTTTGGTCAAAATCTTCTGAGTCAGTAGGGTAAAAATAATCGTCAATATGCAGACCGTCAAACGTGTTTTTGTCTAATATTTCTTTAACCCCAGAAACAATCAACTCATTCGTTTTTTTGTAGTATGGATTTAAATAATAATATCCATTATATAAGACAAGAATAGAGTTTTGTTCATCGTACCATTTTTTGATTAAATAATCGTCATCAATTTCAACTATTTCTTTTTCACTCATACATCTATATGGGTTAATCCAAGCTTGTACGGATATGCTATTTGAGTGAGCTATTTCCGTAATTATTTCAGTAGGGTCGTATTGAATTTCGCCAGAATAACTGCCTGCAACGTATTTTGAAGGTGGATAAATGTCAGATTGATAAAAACTGTCGCCGTTAGGTCTGATTTGGAGAATTATCGTGTTGAAACCAAGAGATTTTATATTCAAAATAATATCCTGAACATTTTTTTCAAAGTCTTCAATATTTCTTTGCTTGCCGTCTTCTGTGTAAATGTTATATAAATCAAACTGAGAGAGCCATATCGCCTTGATATAATCATAATTTAAAACGTTTTGTATTGAAGAAATAGGTAAATCTTCTTTAATGTTTTGATTATACGTTGTTTCTGTGGTGGATTGTTTGTTGTCTTTGCTGCATGACGATAAGAAAATGATTATCAAAAGCAACAGGCAAATTTTCTTCATTTTCAATATTTTCCTTTCCATTGGCAGTTTCGTTTGTGTTTTGACAGCACGTGCTTTTTTAGGGAGTAAAAATAGCAAGTGCTTATCAAAAAAGTGTTGTCTGCCATTTTTTTAATAAATGACGGTAACAGCTTTGTAGGGTTGTCTTCAACGATTATTATAATATTTTTGTTTTGTGAAATCTCAAAAATAATGTCATCGCCAATGTATTCGTTTGAAAAATATATAATAAATTTGTATTGTTTTATAAGCTTTGAAAATGTTTTATTATATTTAGAAAATTTTAATGTTGTATAGATAAATATAAAAGCTATAAGCAAAATAATTATTGGAAAGAGAAAAAGAAAAAACGATGCAAACAACAAAAAGTTTGCACCGGTTTGTATGAATAGTAAAATGTATCTTGTATATCTGAAAATTCTGCTTATAAGAAAAAATTTTCTGAGAAAAATATATATTTCTTTAAATCTCGCTGATAAAGGGAATTTTGAAATATAAAAATACAGATATGAAAAATATGATTTATGTTTTAGTAAATTGTTTTCGGTTTTGTTTTTGTGTTTCATATAAAGTAGTTTTTATCAAAAAACTCTTTATATGCAATTTTGTTGCCGGCAAAAATTGGAGAACGACGATTTAGTGGTGGTGGGTTTCCTTTATCGTCTGTTATAATTCCACCCGCTTCTGTGATAATTATACAAGATGCCGCATAGTCCCAAGGGTAGATTGTAAGTTCAAAGAACATATCGTGTCTGCCACACGCGATATAAGATAAATCAAGTGCAGCAGCTCCGGCTCTTCTTATATCTTCACAGTCTTCAATTATACGCGGTAAAGCTTTGAGAGTTTTTTGTGATAGTTCAGGGAAATATGGAGATGTACCGAAACCGACAAAAGACTCTTTTAGAGGAGCTGATGAAACCTGAAGTTTTCTGCCGTTTAGGTATGAGCCTTTGTTTTTTTCAGCATAAAACATTTCATCATAATATGGCTGATATACAACGCCTATTTTTATTTCTCCATATTCAACGTAGGCGAGTGAAATGGCGCTTTGTTTGTATGAACGTCTGAAGTTAGCAGTACCGTCAATAGGGTCAAGAATAAAGCATTTTGATGTATAGGGGTCTATATTTTCTGAATCT
Source organism: Eubacteriales bacterium (assembly GCA_045649165.1). Taxonomy (GTDB): domain Bacteria; phylum Bacillota; class Clostridia; order Oscillospirales; family CAG-272; genus RGIG1995. The sequence goes on from JAZRPI010000221.1 coordinate 4,519, forward strand.
TCTTCTTCGCCGATAAATAACACGTCGGGATATGATTTTGATAATTCATTTTTTATAAATTCTTCTACTTTTGTATCGTATTCTGTTACAAAATTTCTGTCACTTTTCTTAGTTGTTTTTTCGCTTATATCGTTTGCTTCAAGCATTATTTTTGAAGCTTGTTTTACAATGTTTTTAAGGTTTTCTAACATATAACCAGCCATCCTTGTTTTTTATCGTGTTTTATTATAACACATTGAATTAAAAATGCAAGGCAATAGCTAAAAAACTTGACAAAGATGCTGAAAAATAATATAATATAATGGATAGGTTATAGGCAAATTATAGTCTGTAACGTATGTTTTTGGAGGTTTCAAATGGCGGAAAAGAAAACGATGTATGACAACAACAGCATATCTACACTTAAGGGTGCAGACAGAGTGCGTCTCAGACCTGCCGTTATTTTCGGCTCAGACGGTCTTGAGGGTTGTGAACATTCTGTATTTGAGATTCTTTCAAACTCTGTTGACGAAGCAAGAGAAGGCTATGGCGACAAAGTAATTGTTACCGTATTCAATGATAATTCAATAGAAATTGAAGACTTCGGACGTGGCGTTCCAATGGGTTATAATGAAAAAGAAAAGCGTTATAACTGGGAGCTTGTATACTGCGAATTGTATGCAGGTGGTAAATATAAAAATAACGACGACGGAGCTTATGCATATTCGCTTGGTACAAACGGACTTGGCGCTTGTGCTACTCAGTATAGTTCGGAATATATGAAAGTTCGTTCTTATAATGGAAAAGAACTTTCTGAAATGAATTTCAAAAAAGGTAAACCTGTTGGCAAACTTAATGTCAGAGAAATTGAAAAGAAAGAGAAAAAACACGGCACTATAATCAAGTGGCGCCCTGATATTGAAGTTTTTACTGACATAAAAATACCGCTTGAATTTTTCACAGAAATGCTTAAAAAACAGTCTGTCGTAAATGCAGGACTGACATTTGAACTTAAGTATCAAAAAGAAGACGGCAAGTTTGAAGAATTTACTTTTGTATATCCTAATGGTATATCTGACTATTTGACAGAACTTGCGGGAGAAAACCCGCTTACACAGGTTGTTTTGTGGAGTTACGAAGATGTCGGACGTGACAGGGAAGATAAAGATGATTATAAGCTGAAGGCTGAATTTGCTTTTTGTGCTTCAAACACTACAAGTGCTCTTGAGTATTATCATAACTCAAGCTTCCTTGAACATGGCGGTTCGCCTGATAAAGCTGTAAAGAATGCTTTTGTGTTTGAGATTGATAAATTCTTAAAAACATCTGGTAAGTATCTTAAGAATGAAAGCAAGATTACTTTCAATGACGTTGAAGACTGCCTTGTACTTGTTTCAAACAGTTTTTCAACACAGACATCATACGCGAACCAGACAAAAAAGGCTATTAACAACCCCTTTATTGCTGAAAGTATGACAGCGTTCTTGAAACGTCAGCTTGAAGTATACTTCAAAGAAAAACCTATTGAAGCAGAAAGATTTGCGAATCAGGTTCTTGTTAACAAGCGAAGTAGAGAAAATGCTGAAAAAACAAGACTTAATTTGAAGAAAAAACTGACCGGCACTATGGACGTTGCAAACCGTGTTGAAAAATACGTGGATTGCAGAACAAAAGACGGTACAAGACGCGAACTTTATATAGTAGAAGGTGACTCTGCTATGGGGTCTTGTAAATTAGGGCGTAATTCCGAGTTTCAGGCTATTATTCCTGTAAGGGGTAAAACTCTTAACTGTCTGAAGAGTACTTATGAAAAGATTTTCAAAAGTGATATTATAGTTGACCTTCTAAAAGTAATTGGTTGCGGCGTTGAAATTACAACTAAGGTTAAGGGAGATATTGTTCCTTTTGACCTTGATGCTTTGAATTGGTCAAAAATCATCATTTGTACTGATGCTGACGAAGACGGATTCCAGATTAGAACGTTGATTTTGACAATGTTTTACAGACTTCTTCCTACGCTTATAAAAGAAGGTAGAGTTTATATTGCCGAATCGCCGCTGTTTGAAATAACATGCGGAGACGATATTCATTTTGCCTACACAGAAGCTGAAAAGAATGATATTATAAAACAACTCGGCAACAAGAAATTTACTATTCAACGTTCAAAAGGTCTTGGTGAAAACCAGCCTGATATGATGTGGCAGACAACAATGAACCCTGCAACGAGAAGACTTATAAAAGTTGAGCCTGCAGGAACGATTGAAACAGAACAAATTTTTGACACTCTGCTTGGTGACAACCTTGCTGAAAGAAAACGATTTATCGCGCTTCATGGCAATGAATATATTGCAGAAGCTGATATATAAATAAAATTTTGGAGGATTTTTATTATGGAAATATGGGACGAAATTTATAAGAAAGTTTCTAATGCTGCAAGTTTTACTGCAAAGGAAACAGGGAAGTTAACAGAACTTGCAAAAGCAAAATACAATCTTATGCTTGAAAACATTGTTCTTGAAGATGCTTATAAAGAACTTGGCGAAATTTATTATAATCAGATGAAAACTTCCGAAATTGATGAAAAGAAGCTTTCATTGGCTTACGATAATATTGAAAAGAGCATTGTTGAAATCGAAAGACTGAAGACACAGATAAACGTTTTGAGCAACACTGTTGTTTGTGAATGTTGCGGCAAAAAACTTGAAAAAGAGATGCTCTTCTGTCCTGCATGTGGAACAAAGGTTAAAAACACAGAAGAAACAACTGAAGAATAATATGATAGGGCCTAAGGCGAGACCGTTGTGTTAGGCCCTTTTTTTACGGAGTAATAAATGATAAGCATTTCGTGTGAAAATATAAATATATCATTTGGTGTTGATGAAATTCTCAAAAACGTTTCATTCGCTTTGAATGAAGGAGAAAGACTTGGCGTTATTGGTGTAAATGGAGCAGGAAAGTCTACTCTTTTTAAGGTTATCACAGGAGAATATACACAAAACAGCGGAAATGTATATATCGCAAAAGATAAGACGTTAGGTGTTCTTGCTCAGGAAAATTTCTTTGATGATTATGGAACTGTTTTAAGTGAAACTTTGCTTGCAAAACAGGATTTGATTGAAAAAGAACGAGAGCTTGAGTTTTTGCGTATTGAAATTGAAAAAGGTAATAACGACTTAGCTCAAAGATATGCTACTTTGCATGATTGGTTTACAGTAAACGGCGGTTATGAATTCAGGGGCAGGGTCAAGGGAACGTTGAAGTTTATGGGTTTTGATGAAGATATGTGGAATACACGCATATCAAATCTCAGTGGTGGACAGAAAACAAGACTTGCAATGGTCAGACTTATACTGAAAGAGCCTGATATAATGCTTCTTGACGAGCCTACAAACCACCTTGATACGTATTCAGTTGAATGGCTTGAAGAGTTTTTACGTACATATAAAAAGACAGTAATTATTATTTCTCACGACCGTTATTTTCTTGACAGAACAGCTACGAAGATTCTTGAAATTGAGAATGGTAAGGGAAAGGTATATAACGGCAATTATTCACAGTTTACAGAACAGAAAAAGACCGACCGCGATATCCAGGAAAGACATTACAAAAATCAGCAGAAAGAGATTGCGCGTATAGAAGCTTATATTGAACAGCAAAGACGCTGGAATAGAGAGCGTAATATTATTGCTGCTGAGAGTCGACAGAAGATGCTTGATAAAATGGAAAGGGTTGAAAGACCCGACGCATTACCCGACAGCGTAAGAATGACATTTAATTCATCAAGTGAAAGTGGAAACGATGTTATAAAGGTAAAAAACGTTTCTAAAAAATACGGTACAAATGTTCTTTTTGAAAACGTGAATTTGGAAGTTCACAAAAAAGAACACGTGTTTATAACAGGGAAAAATGGCTGTGGTAAATCAACGCTTATAAAAATCATTGCAAAAAGATTAAAGTCGGATACAGGAAATGTCGAATATGGTTATAACGTTAATATGGCGTACTATGACCAGGAAAACCAAGACTTGTATGATGATAATACAGTTATTGATGAACTTTGGAATTCTTACCCTAATCTTACACAGACAGAAGTCAGAAACGCTCTTGCTTTATTCTTATTCAAGGGCGATGATATAGTAAAGAAAGTGTCTGTATTAAGCGGTGGAGAAAAGGCAAGACTCACACTTTGCAAGTTGATTTTATCAAAAATGAATTTGCTTATACTTGACGAACCTACAAACCACCTTGATATTAATTCAAGAGAAGCTCTTGAAGAAGCTTTGCTTTCTTTTGACGGAACAATTGTTGCAGTTTCACACGATAGATATTTTCTTTCAAAACTTGCAAATAGGATTGTCGATTTTTCTGATAGAGAAATTGTTGATTTTATTGGAACATACGAAGATTATTGTCGATATAAAAAAGACAGTCAGCGTGGTTTTGATACTGCGAGAAACAATGAAAGTGTTTCTTCATCAAAAGAAAATTATTTGCAAAACAAAAAAGAACAGGCAGAAATCAGAAAGCTTGAAAGAAAGATAAATAATGCAAAGAATGAATGTTCTGATATTGAAACTGCTCTTGAAAGATTAGAAATCGAGATAGAAGAGTGTGCAACAGATTATGTAAAATCTGCAGAACTTTGGGCAAAAAAAGAAGAGCTTGAATTAAGATTACTTGAACTATATGAGTTTCTAGAAGAGAATACATAAAAAATAACGGCGATAACGTAAAAACGTCATCGCCGTTATTTTTTTGCTTAGTTTTCTTCGAAAATATCTTCTCGACTTCTGAAAAGAAGCGAAACACACCAAAGGGCCGAAAGACCAACTAATGTGTAAATGATTCTGCTTACAAGGTCGGCCTGACCACCAAAAAGCCAACTTACAATATCGAACTTAAAAAGTCCGACACTGCCCCAGTTGAGACCGCCTACAATAAGAAGAATAAGAGAAATTCTGTCAAGCATAATTTCAGCTCCTTAAAAAATTTTTGAGCACTATTATGATTGACAGAATACAAAAAAATATTCGTTTTTTTAAAAATTAATCCAAAGTTTTTATTGAAACACTTCCAACACCTACGTGTGCTTTGAAATTGCCATTGACGTTTGTGTTTTCAACAACAAACGAACCAGTGTGTTTGTCTGTGTTGTAATTGATTGTTCCGGTTTCGCATTCTACGTTATATGAATATACAATGTTTGATTTTGTTGTAAATTCAAGGTCTCCGTTTTCAATGATTACGTCAGTGTTTGCAACGTATGTGTTATCAAGTTTAACATTACCTTCTTTTACGTTTGCTTTCATAAGAGAGATATCGCTTGTGTTTTTGCAAACAAAATCGCCTTTTTTGATTGAAATGTTATAATCGCAGATTGTGTCAACACTGTCAACTGTTACGGTACCTTTTTGAACGGATATATCAAATATTTTTACAGATGAAGATGATGCAATATAAATATTGATTATTTTGTCAGGGTTATGTTTTTCAAATCTGATATAGTCTCTTACGCCGTTAAAACTTATATTGCCGCCTTCTGCACGTCCGATAAGAGCATCTACCAAATCATCTTTGATTGTAAAAGCTCTGTTGTTTGTATATGCAGAGTATTCAATAGGATTAAGGTTTATTATTTCTGCATAAGATTTATCAGCGCTTCCAATTATGTTTATATCAGCGTTTGAAATGTCGATGTTGATTTTGTTTGTATCAATAGAAGAGAATTCGACTATTTCAACAAGGTCGCCTTTTTCAGTAATGTTCTGTCTGAATAATTCAATTCCGGCTTTTTCTGCATTTTTGGCAGCAGTGCCTTTGAGAACCAAGCCAATAATAACAAGAATAAGAGAGATTATGAGAAAAATAATTGAAGTCTTTTTCATATATCATTTTCCTCCTTTTTGTCTGTCTTGAAATAAAGTTTGGTAATTCTTATACAGATATTAAACCATTCAGTAATCTTTTTGAAAAGATAGGGAACAAGTCTTTTGTTGTAGTTATAAAGAAGTATACTTGAAATCATAGTGAA
>JAZRPI010000222.1:0-5516 GCA_045649165.1 Eubacteriales bacterium
ATTTTCATCTTCTTCGGTAAATATATCGTTTTTACGGGGCTTACGCTGTTTCTTTATACTATAACTCATAGCGTATCCTACCATTCTGGTAAAGATATATAAAGCCATAACACCGCCGTACAAAGTATACAATACGTTGATATTAAATTCACGAGAACCCTTCGCCCATACAATAACATTAGGCAAGAATGCAGGACAAAGGAACACAAAAGCAAGTCCCGAAATCAAAAGATAGAAAACAGGCTGAGCTTTGCCAACGAGTGCTCTTGATTCCATAAGCTGATAGAGCAACAAGAAAATGAGTGATAATTCTGTCAAAATTCTGACAGGACTGCTCATCTGAGCTGAATGGTCAAAATAAACACCTAAAAGATATACCCAGCTCCAAACTAACGGAAAGAATGACATTACAGCCAAAGATTTGCTTTTTTTGTTGCCCGAGAAAACGAGCATAAAGTAATACAAAGCCGCAGGAAATGCCACTATAGCGCCTATATTTCTGATTTTGTATACAGTCTGACTCGTGCTGCCAAGGAACTGAACCGAACTCTTAGCCATAAAGAAAGAAACTGATGAGAATATAAGCACAGCCGCAATCGCCATTGATACAAGCGCTGTGATAACGGGAATTCCCTTTATCTCTTTTTTCATATTGTCTATACTGAAAAGAAACATTGATGCAAGCAGAACGATTACACTTATAATCAAAAAGATATTGAAAGCTTCGGGAGTTTGTACACCCAGCTTATACATACCTGTTTCTGCTTCAACATAATATTTTTCAAGTATTGAACGGAATACTGTCGCTATAACAGCTATTATGGTGGCTATAAAAGTATACAACCACACAACGCCTTTATTTTCATTCATAACACAATTCCCTGCCAACTTTTTATTTATTATAAGTATAATTATACACTATACTTTTAAGTTTTTCAATATCAAAATTACAATTCAGAACGGCTGAATTTTATATCTCTGTCAACATCCTTTATAATCTTACCTTCACGAGAATGGCTTGTCAGAATTATTGACTGAGAATTATTTTCAGCATATTCTCCCGCAATTTTCAGCATATTCAAAAGCCTATTGTCGTCTACCCTTGCAAAAGCTTCGTCAAAGATTACGGGCAATCTTTCGCCTGTTTTGCAGAATAATTCCGCAAGAGAAAGTCTGAGAGAAATATAAGCGATATCCCTTGTTCCCGAGCTTAAATTCTCAATCTCTTTTGTATAGTCCGCTCCGTTTTCTTCAAACGAATAAGTCATTTTCAAAGAATCCGAAACACCGATGTCACTATACTTTCCGTCAGTAAGACTTGCCATAAATCTACCTGCGCTCTTTGAAAGTCCGGGCGCCAACTTACTTCTCAAAGCCCCGCCCGCCTGCTCTAACTTTTCATAAGCAAGAACGTAAGCGTCGTGCTTGAAATTCAGCTCAGCTATGCGTTTTTTCACTATATTGAGTCTGCTTTCAATATCTGAAGGTCTGTCTGTTTTTGCTTTCAAAGCTGCAAGAGTTTTTTCAAGCTCCGTAATCTTTTCACTCAAAGAGTCTTTCGCTTTGTCTGCAAACTCAAGACGTTTTTTTATCTCGTCAACCTTGTCTAAGTCAACACTTTCGCCTATTGATGCAATTTCTTCACGCAGAGAATTTTCATCGTATATTTTCGTCTGCATATCAAGCAAGTTATATACAGCCTGATTTTTCTCTATGTCGCTGTCGCATTTTTCAAGACTGATTTTTATCTCGTTTATATCAGAAATAACTTTATCTATACAAGCTATAACCGTATTATAGTCTTTTTTGTCAACAGATACTCCCCACTTTACAAGAATAGCAAGAGTATTGTCAATATATTCTTCAAGTCTTTTCAGTGCATTTTGTCTGTTCTGCTCTTTGTAGCTTCGCAGTTCCTGATTTCTGATTTCGTCTCTTTGATATTCTTCGGTTTTTGAAACTATTTCAAAAAGGCTTTCTTCGTTCTTCGCAGAAAACTCAGCAAAAAGCTTTTTCATTCCTGATTTTGCATTTGCAGAAAGTATTGCAAAAACAATACCGATAACAGCAAAAATAAAACTTCCGACAAATACAACAGGCAACACAAAACCACCCAAAACACAAACCAAAGCTAAAGCAAAACTAATCAAAGAAAAAGCAAGTTTTCTTTTTCCGCTTTGTTTTTTTGCCGATATAATCTTTTTTATTTCTGACAGACTGCCGTATTTTCTTATTTTTTCGGCTATATCTTTTGAATACTCGCTTGATGCAACGTAATCTTCATATTCGCTGTATTTTTCAACGTCTTTTCTGAGATAGTTAAGTTCAGTCTTTGCATTTTCAAGAGTCTTTTTGTAGCTATCGTCAGGGAAAAAGCCGTTGACTGTCATTTGTTCTATAATTGCATTTTTGACAGTCTCGCATTTTTCAATGTTTGTTTTATACTTTTTCTTTTCGTCAAACTTAGCCAAAAGCTGCATAATTTCAGCTACTCTAAGCTGTTTTGACATTTTTTCACATTCAGATTTGTTTTTTTCTAAAGACTGAATGGTAACTCTGAGAGAGTTTTCAGCCTGCAAAATCATTTCATTTGCATTTCTTGCTTCTTCAAGTCTTGTTGACAAATCTTCTTTTTCTTTTTCGAGCTGGTCGATAAGCCCCCTGCCCGTATTCTTCTTGTGCTTAATACTGACTCGCGCATCGTCAAGCTTTTTTAGTGCCTTATCGGTATTAACACTTTCGTCAGCTGAATAGAATATATTTTCAACAGCCTGTCCTATCGTGTCGCCGTTAAAATAAGCACCGTCTGCCTGTCTTATATATACAGTTCTCGTAAACACTTCTTCGGGTATTGAGAAAAAGTATTCCCCTGGACTCTTTATACCTTCAACAACAGAATTATTTGAAAGGTCAACGACAGTTACGTTGTCTTTATACCCCGCACCATGTGGTACCATTGAACGTTCAATTCTGAATCTACCCTTTTCGGTATTCAAAACTATACTGCCCGAAGCATCGTTTGTAGACCAGCTTATGTGCCTTTTTCTTTCGCTCATTTCGCCGTCTGTCGTTTTGTTAGACAATCCGTAAAAAACAAACTTGATAAATTCACTTAAAGTTGTTTTTCCCGCTTCGTTTCTGCCTTCAATTATATTAACACCCGAATTAAGCTCTATCTCTTTACACGACAGCTTACCAAAGTTGCCGATTTTTATATTTTCTATATACATAAATACACCTCAAAAATCAACAACGTTGTTTCCGCCGAGAGCCGAAAGACCGTACTTTAGCGCTGAATATGCAAGATTTCTCTCGTTTTCGTCTTCGCTTTCGAGCATGGGTTTTAATTTCTCATAAAAAGCTCCGCGTATTGTCGGGTCACTCTCAAGACTTTCTATATCAAGAAAAGGTCTTGTGTTATTTACTATTTCAAAATGAAATAGCTGTTCACTAACACTTGAAAAAGAAGCGTCCGATATAACAAGTTCGGGAGAAATGTCCCCTTCAAAAATTACTCTTAGCAGTGTATCTCTGTTATACTGTTTTTCTTCAACTACCCTTTTTACTTCGGGTAAAATATCCGACATATTCTTTGCACCGAATACGTTTATTTTTTCTATCTCGTAGTGGCGTTTGCAGAAACGTACCTTTTTAAAATCTGCTTTGAGCTCACACCTGTCTTTTTCAAACTCGCATACAAATGCGCCCTTTATTCCACATTCGCCGAAATCTCTGCCTTCAAGACAACCAGAATACGCGTAATAAGTATCATCTGCCTTTTCTACCACGTCAAAACCTACATGTATATGACCGAGAGCAATATAGTCAAAACCTGATTTTCTTATATCTTCAACAGATATAGGGCAACTGCCTTGCTTAGACGATGTTATTTCGCCGTGAGCACAAAGAAGATTTATTCTTGAATTAGAGTTTGGTCTAATGTTTGCAAAGGGGTTATATTCAAGTTCTTTTGAAGTAAAAGCATAGCCATAAACGTCTGTGTTAAGCTCATCGAAAGAAAAGTGAGTAACAGACGTGTTTTTAAAAATATATACGTTTGACGGCCATTCTACCCTGCCGTAAACACCGTTTTCTGTATACGGGTCGTGGTTACCCGGAGATATAACGAATTTACACAAAGGATTTTCTGCAAACTCTCTCTGCACAAGGGCTACCGTATCACGTGTAACGTTTTCGCTTTCAAAAAGGTCGCCGCTTATAAGAACTATGTCAATTCCGTTCATTTTGACGTAATTCATCATATTTGAAAAAGAGCCGAGTAATTCACTTCGTCTGAGTTCTGATTTTCTTGCATCTCCGCACACAAAGGGCGCATCAAGATGCAAATCCGCGCAATGCAATACTTTTACCATAATATAAACCCTCCAAACTTACTTTTATTATACATCTAATTTTATGATTTTTCAACTTTATATTGAATTATTTATATATAATATGATATAATAATTGAAGCAGAAAATTTATCCAAACAGAAAGAGAGAACAAATTATGGCAGGATACAGACGCGGAAGAATAAACGAAGAAATGGTAAGAGAATTGTCTTCCATTGTTCGCGAAGTAAAAGACCCCAGAGTATCAAAAGCTTTAATCAGCATTACAGCGGCAGACGTTACTGCTGATATGAAATTTGCAAAAGTATATTTTTCTTGCATTGGCAACGTAGATAAAGCAGAAGTAAAAAAAGGACTTGAAAGCGCAGCGGGATTTATCAGAAAACAGGTAGCTTTGAGACTTAATTTAAGACAGACACCCGAACTTAAGTTCTTCCCCGATGATTCTATTGAATACGGCGCAAACATAAACAGATTGTTGAAACAGGTTGAGGAAGACCTTCATGACTGAAAATAATATTACCCTTTCACAGATAGTTGAAAGACTGAAAAAGAAAAACAGAATAATCATAATCAGCCATATCCGTCCTGACGGCGATACCTTGGCGTGCGCTTATTCATTAAGACACGCGCTCACAAAAATGGGTAAAACTGTTATATGTGTTTCAAGCGACCCTGTTGCAGACAGGCTTGCATTTTTGTGCGATGAAAAATTATATTTACCCGATGAAATTCCGTCAGATTTTAATCCTGACCTTATCGTATCGGTTGACGTTGCAAGTATATCAATGCTTGGCAACTGCCAAAAACTCATCTCTCTTGCAGAGTCAATAAAAATTGACCACCACTTTGGCGACGATAGCTTTGCAGATTATAACTATACAAACCCTGAAAGCGCAAGCTGTTCGGAAATTATATACGATATTCTGACAGAAATGGGCGAGCTTGATGACAAACTCTGCGCACTTTTGTATGCGGGCATAAGCTTTGATACAGGCTGCTTCAAGCACTCAAACGTTACAAAAGGAACACACGAAAAAGCAGCATACCTTGTTTCAAGGGGTGTTGATACAGCACTTATAAACCAAAAACTTTTCGGCAACAAGACAAAAAAAGAAATTGAAGCATTGAAAATGGCCTACAATAGTCTTGAGTTTTTTGAAG
>JAZRPI010000223.1:0-2205 GCA_045649165.1 Eubacteriales bacterium
GCAAGATAATTAATTCAGGTTTGTGTAGTAAGGCTTAAGAATATTGTTCCTTAAGCCTTGCTACATCAAAACAAGGAAGGCTTTGCTATGAAGAAATTAAGAACACTAAAAATTGGAAGATACATTGCATTACTTCTTATACTGGTGATTGCTGTAACTTATGTAAATGTTTGGTTTTACAGAAGTTTTAAAAAACAGGCAGTGGAAGTGAATAAATATGTAAATAATCAGATAATTGGAAGAATTTCTGATTATTATAAGGAAATTAATGCTCTTGTTGTAGGAACAGTGTCTCAAAATGAGGTTCTTCAGTTGCAAAACTTTTATGATAAAAATGAAGCTTATCGTTCGGAAACAACAATTAACATAGTTAACAAACTTCGTGCGAATGATAATAAAGCATCTATGATGAAAAAAACATACATCTATATCGACGAACTCGACCTTGTACTTTGCAGTTCCGGAATTATTGAGCCGGAAACATTTTATGATATAGAGGCTAAAAAATATTTTGATTCATACGAAGTATGGATCAGTTCTATAAAAACAGAAAACGGAAAGAAAAATTTCCTTACAAATGACAAAAATATAATGTTTTCTTTTGCACTTAACAAAGTCAACGGTTTCTCAAACAAAAGAAATATCATTATAGGGGCCATTTCTGATAAAAAAGATGTGTTTATCAAAACTCCGCATATAGACTGGGTTAATAAATGTAATATATATGTGTATAACCGAAACGGAGAAATCAGTCTTTGCGAAGAAAATATAAAAATAGAGTCCGTTCCTAAGAACCCCTCATACTCGGAAATTCAAAAAATATCGTCTGAGTATGACGTACTTCCTTATGAAGTGTCGGTAAATGACTCGTCATATCATATGTTTGTTGTATTTGAAAAAAATCTTAATATGCAAAATGTAGAAAAGGTTCAGGCGGTTTCGATTGCTACAACAATTATTTCGTTTTTGATTGTATTCTATTATTTTTATAATTTATACAAGAAGAGATATAAACCTATAAAAGCGATATCAACTCTTTTGGAGATAAATATAGATAAAATCGACTATACACTTATTGAAAAACCAATTAAAAACATTGTGGAAAAAAATCAGATTCTTAATCAAATGCTTGAGAAAAATAATTCAAACTTAAAGCTTATTATTTTGAAGAGGCTGTTAACGGGAGATTTAAGTAAAGAATTTATGAAAGACCTTGAAAACTTAGGTATTAAATTTACAAAAGAAGGCTGTTTTGTTGTTGCAATTCATCTTTATACAGACAGCGATATAACTGAAAAAGAAAATATAAGTCTTATCAGCGCCATTGAGGACGAAATCAAAGCTATCATTGAAGAAGACGGGGCTGTCTATTTCGTTTTGGAAAAGCAGTATATTGTTGCTATATGTAATACTGAAAAAGACTTCAACCTTGATAAATTTGGCTCAAGTGTTTTTGATGTTATAAGAGAGCTTGAGATTAATTATGACTTTGTTGCGTCTATAGCAATTTCAAATATGCATACAAGATATTGGCATATTTCAAAAGCTTATGCCGAGTCTATGGAAGCATTGAGTAATAATGAGCTTTATGATAAGTCTAAAATAATTTTTTACAGAGATGTAATCGGAAGTGAAAATGCTCGTAAATTCAGCATGGAAGATGAAATGAGATTAACAGAAACAATTAAAGCCGGTAAAAGTGAAGAAGCTAAAGCGATAATAATTAACGCAATAGAAAGAATTAACCCCGATAAAACTTTCCTTTATATGAATATTTCTGTTGGCCTTGTTTATTCCTTAATGCGTATTGCGGACTTGCTTTTCGGAGAAAACTTTGACACGCATAGTGTTGCATATTTGCTTAAAAATACCGACGATTTGACTGTGCTGTCCAGTGCATGTTGTGAATTTGCCGAAAAAATGTGTGAGGCAAGTAAAAATATACAGGGTGAAAATAAAATTGCAAATAAAGTCCGTGAGTATATTCATTCAAATTACAGTAATTCTCAGCTGTCTGCACGGATTATTGCTGAAGAAATGAATTATTCATTTGTATATATCAATAACTTGTTTAAACAGGAATATTCATCTACCATAGTAGCATACCTGAACTATTACAGAATAGAAAAAGCGAAGGAATTGATGATGCAGAACATTCCTGTTAATGAAGCTGCAAAATCTGTTGGAATATTAAGCATCAGAACA
>JAZRPI010000224.1:0-8867 GCA_045649165.1 Eubacteriales bacterium
TCTCTGCTCCCTGTTATGACACTTCTTTATACCATCGGGGGAAATACAGCAACCGCAGTTATTAATTCAGCAAGTTTATCTTTTACCATAACTCTTATAAACTACGTAATTCAACATATCATTTCACCTATAATAAACGTGTGTTTCGGTCTTACTTTTGCCGATAAATTAGGCTCATTAAATGGTATCGGCAGCATAACGAAAACAATAAAAAACTTTGTAATATTTATGCTGACAAGCATTCTGACACTCTTCTCTGTTTTCTTGCTTTTCAAAACAAACCTTTCTGTTGCGGCAGACGGGGTTGCAGTAAGAACAATTAAATTTGCAGGCAGTTTTGTACCAATAATAGGTGGTCCGCTCGGCGAATCTGTCAGAACTTTAATGTCAGGATTATCACTTCTAAAAAGCTCAACAGGATTTATAGGAATAATAATCGTGATACTCATCACAGTTCCAACGTTTTTGAGAATTTTGATTACAAAGTTTGCATTTGATATTTCATCAAATATTGCTTTTATACTCGGAGTAAAAAAAGAAGGCGAACTTCTAAAAGAAATTTCTTCTATATATAATTTTCTTCTTGCAGTGGTGTTTTCAATAATAATTTTATTTATTTTTGAATTAATAATATTTGTAACAATTTCTCCTGCTTTGGGTAAATATTAATGGAATCAATTAAGTCAATTTTATATAACATAGCTTTAATTTCAATATTATCAGGATTGTTTGAAGCGTTTTTATTTTCTGCAAAATACAAAAAATATATTTCTTACATAGTATCAATTATCATTATATTATCAATCATTTCGCCACTAAAAAACATTATAACTTCTTTCGATATAAATAATTTTGAATACGAATTTTCAGAAATGAATGACGAACAAAACGCTGAACTTACAGAAACAATAAAGTACGCAATCAAAAAAGACATATGTAATTATTTCACTTTAGAAGAATCTATATTTGAGATAAATCTTGAAACAAAATCAAATAACACTGAAACGATTATTGAAAAAATTGAAGTAAAAATAAAAGATGAAAACCACAACAGATATGCAAATCGAATTGAAGTGTATCTAAAAAGTAAATATAGCTGTGAAATAAAAGTAATTCAAAGTTTCAAGGAGAAAAAATGATTGAAAAGATTTTAAAAACTCTAAAAAAGAATAAAACTTTGGTAGTACTTCTTCTCTGTCTTTTGCTTGGGGTTTTGCTTATATTATCAGATGCACAAAAAGGCGATAGTAATACAAAAAAAGACGAGTTATACACCTTGAATACATACAAACAAGAGCTTGAAAACAACCTTGAAAGCGTCATACAAAACATATCCGGAATAACAAATGTAAATGTGCTGATAACACTAGAAAGCGGAAGTGAGTATGTATATGCATCTGACGACTCTGAAGTATCTGAAAAGCACGTAGTTGTAAATAACGGTCTTGTCGTAGTCAAAGAAAAACTGCCTACTATAAAAGGCGTAGCCGTTGTATGTTCAGGCGGAAACGATGCTAAATTAAAAATAAAAATAACCGAGCTTATATGTTCAGTACTAAACATCAGTTCAGCTCGGGTTTACGTTACAGAATAGGAGGTACAAATGTAATAAAAGTAAAATAGAAAACATATATATTATCAAAAGAAACAATCAGGAGGATTTGTGATTATGGAAATAAAATCACTTTGCATCAGCCCAAAACACATTAGCAATAAAATTACTTCAGTTGTAAAACAAACCAAAGAAAAAATAAAGAAAAAGCCACTCTCTGCTTTAAACAAGAAAAAAGTCATGATTGCTTGCGCTGTATTACTTATCGGTGCGTCAGTGTATTTAAACTACGTATTCTTTCTTAATGACACAAATACTACAAACAACACTCCCGAAAATATCCTTGAAGTAAACGTACCAGAAGATGAAACGGTAACATTCTTTGCACAAGCAGTCTTAGATAGACAAAAAACAAGAGATGAAGCACTTCAAGTCTTGCAGATTGTAGTTGAAAATGAAGATGCACTCGCTGAATCAAAAGAACAAGCACTGCAGCAAATTTCCAAAATTGCCGATGATATGCAAAAAGAATCAAACATTGAGTCGCTTATAGTTTCAAAAGGTTTTGAAGAGTGTGTTGCTGTTATAAGCGACGGTAAATGTAACGTTATAGTAAAAAGCGACACTTTACAAGCTAACGAAATATCACAAATCAAAGATATTGTGTTTGAACAAGCATCCATAAAACCTATTGATATAAGAATTATAGAAAAGAACTAACATAAAAAAACATACGATTTTACTCGTATGTTTTTTTCTTTTTTCTATATATGTATAAACAAAAACAGTCGGCACAAATTGTGCCGAACTGTCATAAACCGGCTTCGCTATTGCGAAGGGGTCAAAAATCATTCGAGAATATAAACTCTCATATTTCTTCTTCCAAACTGAAGAAGCTGTTGTAATGTGCCTTCCATATAAACGTCAATCTTGTTACCCTTGATTGCCCCGCCTGTATCTTCGGCATAGCATACGCCGATATCCTTGTAGTCGCCCTTTACATAAACTTTAGAACCAAGTTTAATAACTCTGGGGTCAACAGCAATGACACCTTCTCTTGCAACAGTTCCTGTAGCTGTTATACTTCCAGAACCGTCAGCCTTTCCGTAGCACGTTGCTGATACATCAATATAATATGAGTAGTTATAACTTTTTCCGTCTTTCCCAACAAGTTTGCCACCAACACCTACCTGAACAATTTCAGTAACGGGTTCTTTGGTTGTAACTTGGTTGACAATTTCTTCGCTGTCGAATACACCGTTTACAAATTTTTTGCGATATGTACTTGAAAGCGTACCTTCTTGTCCTTTGGTAACAACTTTTTTTGTGCCTTTAGGGATAGTCTGCAACTCAACAGTTTTTGAATCATAAGGAATCGATGATAAAACATCAACGTTCTCATAGGTTATTGAATCAATAACCACTTCCATTCCGTCATAAACAATTGTGTTAAGCGGATAATTCACAACACACGAATCATCAAGCGTAATATTCTGTTCTTCAAGTACTTTATTGAGTTCGACAGCATCAGTAGAAATAATCAACTTGTCATTATTTCTGTTCTTAATCGAAATCATAAATGTCGGCTGGAATGCCGAGAAAACAGAGTTGTAAGACGAGTAACCAGGTGTTTTAATAGTATAAGTCGGCTGACTTGCATAAATTGAATTGTCAAACGAAATATTCGCGGCAACAACAACTGTAACAAGCAACGACAAAACTATACCGGTCAATAACGTATACAAAAGAATACGTTTAGGTTTATTCATTTTTATTGTCTTCAATTTTCTTACGCCCGAGCTTTGGTTGGAATAGAGTTCATAATCTTTTTGTATTTTCTGAACCTGCATATTTCCTCCTTACTAGCATTAAATACACATAAATCTAGCGTGCATTTCGGCTGTAAACGTGTCAATTTTATCATAAACCACCCCTTTTGTCAACTTTTTGTTGGTAATATTTGGTAATGTGCACAATGTTAATATTAACATTTTTGGTTGTATATGATGCATAAAAGTGAGATTTGCAATCTTGCACAAAAAAATATTACCTATAATTCGTAAATCCAACTTTGTATTTTCTGCGTTTTGCACAAAGGAAAAATGTATAAAATAGTACATTTTTTGCATAAAATTATAACTTTTTATACTTTTTTCAATATTTTCTTACACCTAAAAATGCATAAAACGTTGAATTTCTGCACATATTTTGACTTTTATATTCGTTTGTAACGAGCACAGCATTTTATGCATAAATTGAAACAAAGGTATATCACACTTTAAACATATTCCGGAGATATAAAGTATATGCAAATCAAAAAACTTTCTGAACTCAAAATTGGAGAAACCGCTACAATTCTCAGCATAGAACCTGACTGCCCAATCAAGTCAAGACTTCAAGATATCGGTTTTATAGCAGGAAACAAAATTGTCTGCGAACTAGTCAGTCCTTTGGGAGAACCTATAGCATATAAAATAAACGAAACCTTAATTGCACTACGAAACGAAGACATATTAAAAATCAATATATCAACATAATGGAGAAATAAGAAATGGATAATACAAAATCAAGCAAAAATATTGTACTGATAGGAAACCCAAACGTGGGAAAGACTTCCCTTTTTAATGCAATAACGGGATTACACCAACATACAGGAAACTGGACAGGCAAAACCGTTAAATGTGCATACGGAGACGTTACTTATAATAATGAAACGTATACGTTTGTAGATTTACCGGGGTGCTATTCACTAAAGCCAAGGTCACCTGAAGAAATGGTTGCACGTGATTACCTATATTCAGGGGATGCGGACTTAACAATAGTTGTTTGCGATGCAACTGCACTTGAAAGAAATCTTTGTCTGGCATTACAAGTTATGGAACTTACCCACAACGTCATTATATGTCTTAACCTTGTGGATGAAGCAGAAAAAATGAATATTAATATTGACACAGATATGTTATCACAACTTTTAAACACAACGATAATCAAAACAAATGCTCATAATAAATCGTGCAAGAACATTGTCCTTGAAGCTATAGAAAACTATGTAAGTGTATCCCCTGAAGAGTATTTCCCACCACTTGTTTATACCGACGAAATAGAAAACAAAATAAAAACTACAAAACAAACACAAAACGACTTTCCTTATAAAAACAGAATCAGAGCGCTTAATGAAATACAAAAACTACATACTGATGCTATATCATATACAATCTCAAAAAAAGCAAAAGAAATAACTACACAATGCTTATCAAAAGGATATTCTGATTTAATAAACAAACAGAAAAAAATCGACAAACTCTTGACAGGTAAGTTTTTCGGTTTTCTGTCAATGTTTGTTCTTGTTATGCTTGTATTCTGGATTACACTTACCGGAGCTAACTATCCGAGCGAACTTCTGAATAAGATTTTCACTGCGCTAGAACACCCTTTTTACAACTTTGTCCATGGCATTGGAGTACCAACCGTTATTTGTGAAATGCTTGTATACGGCGTATATCATATACTTACGAAAATAATATCAGTAATGCTTCCACCTATGGCGATTTTCTTTCCTTTGTTCACACTCCTTGAAGATATTGGATATTTACCGAGAATAGCATTTAATCTCGACAAATGTTTCAAAAAATGTTCCGCATGCGGCAAGCAGGCACTTACTATGTGTATGGGGTTTGGGTGTAACTCTGCCGGTGTTGTTGGGTGTAGAATCATAGATTCGCCACGCGAACAGTTAATTGCTATTATAACGAACAGTTTCATTCCCTGTAACGGCCGCTTCCCTGCAATCATTTCAATCATTGCAATGTTTTTTATTTCAAACAGGTTAGGTGTTTTTTCGTCAGTTATTTCGTCTTTTATTTTAACGCTTTTTATTGTAATTGGAATTTTGATGAGTATGCTCGTATCATTATTTCTTTCAAAAACATTTTTGAAAGGAGAAACATCATCATTTATACTTGAACTTCCCCATTACAGAAAACCCGACCTTTTGAAAATAATCACTCATTCTCTGTTTGATAGAACATTGTTTGTTTTACTCAGGGCAATAAAAGTTGCAGCGCCTGCAGGACTTATAATCTGGTTGTGTGCTAATATAAAAATATATGACATATCAATTCTCGCGTATATTTCAAATTTTCTAAACCCCTTAGGGCAATTAATGGGACTTGACGGAATAATACTCGCTGCATTTATATTCGGATTCCCCGCAAACGAAATAGTTATACCACTTATATTTATGATGTATATGTCAAACGGTGTCATTACCGACGTAAACGATTTATCAAATCTAAAAACAATTCTTATGGCAAACGGATGGACTCAAGTAACAGCAATAAACACAATATTGTTTATGATTATGCACTGGCCCTGCTCTACCACGTGTCTTACTATCAAAGCAGAAACAAGGTCAGTAAAATGGACGTTGCTTTCAATTGTTTTACCTACTCTGTGCGGCATCGCTCTTTGCATATTAATAAATCTTGTTATTTAAAAAACCTTGTATCATTGACTGATACAAGGTTTCTCTGTTTTTATTTTGTGCCTGTTGAACCAAACCCGCCAGCTCCGCGAACTGTGTCGCTGAGTTCTTCACTTTCAATAAATTCAGCTTTTAAAAATGGTGCTATAACAAGCTGAGCTATTCTCTCTCCATGAGAAATTGTCTGTGCAGCAGTTCCGTGGTTGTGGAGAGCTACCATAACTTCTCCTCTGTAATCTGCATCAACTACGCCTACCTTGTTTGCAGGTGCAAGACCTTTTTTACTTGCAAGACCGCTACGAGCATAGATAAGACCAGCATATCCTTCAGGGATTTCAACAGAAAGTCCTGTATGTACAAGTATTGTCTGACTAGGTTCTATTGTCAAATCTGCATCTAAAACAGCGTACAAGTCAGCGCCTGCTGAAAATGACGAGCCGTATGTTGGAATTACTGCTCTTTCGTCTAACTTTTTGATTCTAACGTTCATAATAATTCTCCTATATATTCAGAATTTAAATTTTACTTTTCCGTCTTCAAGATGAAGTACAGCATCAAAGTTCTTGTTGTTTTTTGAAACAAAGCCGCTGATTTTATAAGTCTCGCCGTCTTCTAAAAGTTTTTTCATATTTGAAACAGATATTACTCTGCCGCAAATCTTAGAATTCACCGAAAATTTGCATCCGTTTGTTTTGTAGCCCGTACATCCATAACCAAACTTAGTCCTTATAACGTCGTTGTTACAAAGTGGACATTTTCCCACAACGTCACCGAAGTATCCATAGTCGTCATCTTGTTCGGGAGGAAGTTCTTTCTTCGAAAACACTTCGCTTATCTCATTTTTGGCAAGCTCAACACTTTCTTCAATGGTCATTTCATCTCTGTATACTTTTTTGAGCGCCTTACCAAGTTCTGAAGTCTTATATTTATCCATGCTAATCTGCATCATAGACAGAGATTCAATCAAATATTCACCGCCTGGAAGAATTGTATATACATCCTTCTTAAGTTGAATATACCCGCTTTTTCTTGCGTTATCTATAATACCTGTTCTTGTCGCTTCGGTCCCAAGCTCAAGCCCTTCAAAGATAGCCTTATATTCTTCTTCGTCACTTTCATTTTCAATACTATTCTTTTCTTCTCGGAATGGATTTTTCAAATAGTTGTTAAGCGTTTCAATTGTATAATGCTTGGGTGGTGTCGTTTCTTTTTCGGTTGGTTTGAAATCAATTACAACGCTGTCGCCTTTTTTCAGGGGTGGTAATATCTTGTCTTTTTTGGTAAAGTCATCAAACTTTGTCCAACCCTTTTCAAGCATCGAAACACCCTTGAGTGTAAATTCTTCATAATCGCCAACTGAAACTTTTATTTCAGTACGATTTACAACACATTCTTCTGCACAAAAAACAGCAACAAATCGTCTAAATACCGCGGAATACACCTGCATTTCGCTTTCAGTCAGTCTCTTTTTGTCGGGGATTTTATAAGTTGGGGTCAACGCAGAGTGAGATTCAATTTTCTTGTCGTCAAAAATGGTTTTCTTATCCTTAAATATAACAGGATATCCCATTCGTTCTACTGTGTCAAGAATACTTCTTATTTTGTCTTTTTCAGCAGTCGCAAGGTATTCTGAGTTTGTTCTTGGGTAAGTAACGTATCCTTCTTCATAAAGCTTTTGCAAAATAGCAAGGCTTGTTTCCATTGACATTTTATATTTTTTGCCAAGATAGTTTTGAAGTTTTGTCAACGAAAAAAGTTTACCCGGAGAAATCGTGTCAACCTTTTTCTTAACAGACGTAACAATAGCACCTGCTTCATTATATTTTGAACACAAATTCTGTGCAGCAAGAAACTGCTCATTGCTGAATTTCTCTTTACTTACAAGTTCTATTTCTTCGCCGTCAGTCAACTCATTACTCTGTATTCCGTAATACTTTTCAGGAGTAAAATTCCTAATCGCCATATCTCTGTCGTATATTGCCTTTACAATAGGAATAATAACTCTTCCTACCCTTAACAGAGTGCCGCTTTTCAAAGTAGCGTATCTTGTAAGATTTACTCCGTAAAGCCAATCGATATACGTTCTTGCAAAGCCTTCGTTTGCAAGACTGTCATATTCTTCTTCGTCTTTCATATTAGAAAGGCCATAAAGAATAGTTTGTCCTGTCTGGTCAGGCAACCAAAGTCTTTTGAAAGGCTTTTTACTTTCAAGAGCTTTCATTACACATATACGAACAATAATTTCGCCTTCTCGGTCCGAGTCGCCTGCATTTATAATTTCAGTAACATCTTCTCTGTTACAGAGCATTTTTATTATATTGAACTGTTTTTCAATTCCTTCATCGTTCGTTTTGTCAGCATTTCTTCGCAGAACGTATCTGAATTCATCGGGAAAACACGGTATATTATCCAAACTCCAATATTTCTTGCCTTCCGGTAACGGCTTATAGTCTTCAATATCAGCCAAAGTAAACAAATGGCCGAAAGCCCAGGTAACAATATATCCGTTACCTTCATAATAACCGTTATATTTATTCATCAAGCTGATTGCAGAAACGATATTTCTTGCAAGACTTGGTTTTTCGGCTATAATAAGCTTCAATGTTTGTCTCCTTTTTTCTTCAAAGGCTTAAAAAACTGATAGTAATTACAACGAAGCATACCATTGTAAAGCCTTCTGATTTTGTCGGCACGTCTGCCGTACTTTCTTTCAAATTCTTCATCATTTGTAAGTATATATATCTGCCATTTATCAAGTTTTGAAAATACTTTGCCCATATCCGAATATAATTTGAAAACTTCATCTGCATTTGATAATCGTTCTCCATAAGG
>JAZRPI010000225.1:0-2158 GCA_045649165.1 Eubacteriales bacterium
GGAGGTGCACCTGAATGAAACCTAAAAAATTAAAAGACATCAGCAAGGATAAATACTTTGTTGAGAATAAATGCACATATGTGCAACTGAATGAAAATTCATCAAAAAAGCTGTGTAATTTTTATATCTCGAAGATTGCTGAGAACACCTGTGTCGGGGAGCCATATTCTTACTCCCTAACGATCAATTCCGAAGATGAAAAAGCTGAGATAACAGTACCAGACTATTATCAGGAAGATCCATACAGATTCATAAGGCTTATGACAAAAGAATATGATTTTAAAATTTTCTGTAACAAGAAGTTCTTTAACGAACACATGGAAGAAATTATTGATTTTTTGCATACTAAAGACAAGGTCCATGAAAGCGAGTCAATTGCGGGCTGGTCTAAAGAATCGGTATCTCATGGCAAAAAATCAGATCTTTCCTACAGAGAAAAAAACTATTATTCATTTAATAAATTAGAAAATCCCTTTTCCTGCATAGATTATGCAGATTTTGAAGAATATGAATACGAAAAACCTGCAAACAAAATTTCTCAAAGTCTGGAAGTGTTGAATGCTAATATAGCGATTCCGTTATTTTCCTTTATGTTGCTGTCATTATTGAATGAATTCCATCTATTGGCAGAAAATAAGAAGCCTGATCTTCTTATGGCTATTACGGGTGGCACTCCTGAAATGAGAAGGCAAACTGCACTGTTCTTCACAAATCTTTACAAAAGAGACCACACATTCAAAGACGTTGAATACAAGGGTTTTCACATAACACCACTTGACAAGAACTCTGACATTTATTTTAAGACCAGGTTGGCAAAAGATTGCCCGATTATTGCATTTGAGCCGGATAAAAGACAGTTTAATTCTCTACTGAAAAAATTTTATCACACGAATGATGTTACGGTTGACGAATATAGCGAAATTCCTGAAAAGCATTATCCTGTAAGGAGTCTGTGTGTTATCACGCGTGAATCTATTGATGATATAAAAACCGACAACATAATCAACATTCGTCTGGATGACTTTCCTGCTATTTGTAAGGAGTACAAAAAGCTTAATGACGTTTCCCCTTACGGAATAGATTCATTGACAAGAAGCATCAATTATTATATAGCCAAGTTAGCTCATAATATGTATGAAGAAGGCATCGATTATGTAAAGAATAAGTATCGTTCTTTCTGCGAAAAATTTATGAGCCGTCATCCCGAAACGCAGTATTCCGATAAAGCATACGAATCCATAATGCTACTGCTGTTTGCATTCAAGTTATTCATGGAAGAGTACGATGACTGCGAGCTGTCAGAAAAACTTTATCAAAAGGCTTTTGACGCCATTTCAAGAGCAGCGGAGGATGCATTTCCGTTGGGAGGCGTACCTACATATACAGATTTTGACAATGTAAAAAGTATCTGCCGCGAAATAGATACATATTTTTCTAAGACTGGAAATAAAAAATATGCCGCACGACTCGGACAGAATAAGGAACTTAATGACATCTGGCTTTGGTATGATGATGAATGCTTTTATCTGACAGTAAACAGCATTGAAAACATACTGAAAATACAGGGTATCAGACTTAGACTATCTACAGATGAAAGAAAAGCTCTGCATCAGAAAGGACTCATTAAAGTCCACAAAACAAAGAATGGCGGTCTTGAATATACGGTGCATTATCAGAAACCGCTATATTGTAAGCATAAAGAATCCAAACGTTTTGTAGCTTTCATCAGAGAAAACTGCAAAGCATATAATCTATTTTCAAATCTTGAAGAAACTTGCTCTAATTTGGATGAAATACAAAAAAGAAAAATACTTGTTCGAGAAATAAAAGCGGCAAAAAAAGACGGTTTGTGGTAAATCAACAAAGACGCCAAAAAGCCCCAACAGTTCATTTTTAGAACTGTCGGGGCTTTGTTTATCCTTTTTTATATTTTTTTGCTTTTAAGGCCCAAAAATGGGCCTTAAACACGTTTTTACAAAATAGCTGTCAAATAGCTGTCAAACGTCCGGCTGGAAACAGACAAAAAAATAAAAAAGGCTTAAAACACTAAGTTTTAAGCCTTTTTCTTGGTGCGCCATCAGGGACTCGAACCCTGGACACCCTGATTAAGAGTCAGGTGCTCTACCAACTGAGCTAATGGCACATATATGGAGCTGCC
>JAZRPI010000226.1:0-5153 GCA_045649165.1 Eubacteriales bacterium
CTCTTGAACATTTCTTCACTCATTACACCGAGAGCAGCCAAACCTTCAGAAGTTACGAGCGGGTCGCCCTTTTCGTCGTTCTTGAATGTGCATTCAACGTAACCGCCTTCAAGAACTGTTCCGTCTTCAATGTATTCGCCGTATCTACGGATAAAGCTTCCTGTTGCAACGAGTCTGCAGATAACTTCAAGACCGTGGCCGAATACCTTTCCGGGAAGAACTTCCATTGTTGCTTCATCTATGTTTGCAGAAACGTAGTGTGTTTTGATTCCTGCAGCTTTGAGCATTTCAAAGTAGTATACAGAAGTCTGGAGATTAGCCTTGCCGATACCTTCAATTGTAAGACCGACAGTGTTTTCGCCTGGATCAAATACGCCATCTTTGCCTGTGCAATCGTCTTTGAATTTCAACATAACGTTGCCGTTGTCAAGAGAGTAAACGTCTTTTGTTTTGCCTTTGTAGGTTAATTTCATTGTGTTTTCCTTCTTTCAGTAAGAATATATGGTATAAAATTTATTTCTGTTCTGCTTTAAGTTTTGCAACAAAGAGTTCCATTTTTTCAAGAGCTTTCTTGATGTGTTCAACAGAATATGCATAAGAAATTCTTGCAAAACCTTCGCCACAAGCACCGAATGCTGTACCGGGAACGATAGCAACGCCTTCTTCTCTGAGAAGTCTCTGGCAGAATTCGTCACTTGTAAGACCAAACTTACCGATGTTGGGGAATACGTAGAATGCGCCTTCTGCTTCGAAGCAGTCGATGCCAATCTTGCGAAGTCCTTCGATGATTGTAACTCTGCGCTTGTTGTATTCTTCAGCCATCATCTTAACGTCTTCGTCGCCGTTCTTTACAGCTTCAATAGCAGCGTACTGGCTTGTTGTAGGAGCGCACATAATTGCATACTGATGGAGTTTAAGAATCTGAGCTGTAATAGGCTGGGGAGCTGCGATGTAACCCATTCTCCAACCTGTCATAGCGTAAGCCTTTGAGAAACCGCTTGCGATGATTGTTCTTTCCCACATACCGGGAAGGCTTGCGAAAGAGCAGTGGTCTCTGCCGTATGTGAGTTCGCCGTAGATTTCGTCAGAAAGAACGAGAATGTTTGTGTCTCTGATAATATCAGCGATAGGCTCAAGGTCTTCTTTTGTCATAATAGCGCCTGTGGGGTTATTAGGATAGGGAAGGATGAGCATCTTTGTCTTAGGTGTAATAGCAGCTTTAAGAGCTTCGGGAGTGAGTTTGAATTTATCTTTTTCTGTTGTGTTGATAATAACGGGTGTACCACCTGCAAGTTCAACCAACGGGGGATAGCATACGAATGCGGGAAGGGGAATGATAACTTCGTCGCCGGGGTTAATACAAGCGCGGATAGCGTTGTCGATAGCTTCCGAACCACCAACTGTAACGATAACTTCCTTTGTTGCTTCATACTTAGTGTTGAAGCGTCTTTCAAGGTAGTTTGCGATTTCAACTCTGAGTTCAGTCATACCGCTGTTTGATGTATATTTTGTGTCGCCGTCCTGCAAACTCTTGATTGCAACGTCGCGTATATGCTTAGGTGTAACGAAGTCGGGTTCGCCTACTGTAAGTGAAACAACGTCCTTCATTTCTGCAGCGATATCAAAAAACTTTCTGATACCTGAAGGCTGGATGTTCTGTACTTTTTGTGAAAGTATGTTCTGGTAATCCATA
This sequence comes from Eubacteriales bacterium, assembly GCA_045649165.1. Classification (GTDB taxonomy): domain Bacteria; phylum Bacillota; class Clostridia; order Oscillospirales; family CAG-272; genus RGIG1995. The sequence continues at coordinate 1,694 of JAZRPI010000226.1, forward strand.
ATATTTATCTCCTTTAAGTGTTTCTATTTCAAAATCATAAATATTATAACATTATTTTGCTTTATTTGTCTATACTTTATTGACAGAAAATTGCAAAAAAATTGTCATTTTTTACATTATAAAGCATAGGTTAATTAAAATATTGCAGAATTGTAAACATATTGGCTTTTTTGTTTATTTTTTCTAAGAAATGTGCTATTATATATGATATATTATTTGACTTTTTGAAGGAGTTAAAAACAATGAAAAAACTTAGTTTATTATTTGTTCTTGTGCTTGCAATCGGACTTGTTTTCTGTAGCTGCGGCAAAGAAGAAACACCCTATGATTACGACCTTAACGAATACGTAACACTTGGCGAATTCCCTAAGGTTGAATTTGATATGGAAGAAGTACAGGAAGAAATTGACAAGGCTATTGAAGATATAGCTGTTCAGTACGCTGAAAAGAAAGACGTTACAGACAGAGCTGCAGAAGAAGACGATATCGTTAATATTGACTATACAGGCAAAATTGACGGAAAAGAATTTGAAGGCGGTTCTGCAAAGGGATATGACCTTACACTCGGCTCAGGTACATTTATCGCAGGTTTTGAAGACGGACTTGTTGGCAAAAAGATTGGCGAAACTGTTGACCTTAATCTTGTATTCCCCGAAGATTACAAATCTACGGATTTGCAGGGCAAAGACGTTGTATTTACTGTAAAAATCAACTCAATCAAGTCACAGACAATCCCCGCGCTTTCAAACGATATGGTAAAAGAAAAGACAGAATATGAAACTGTAAGTGCTTTTGTAGATGCTACAAGAAAAGAAAAGGCTGAAGACCACATCTGGCAGAACTTTATTGATTCTTGCAAGATGAATAAATACCCCCAGGCAGAAGTTAAGACATACTATGACCAGATGCTCAACTCATACAGCCAGATGGCAGTATACAACGGTATGACTCTTGAATCTATGGTAACATCATTCTATGGTTACAAGACTGTTGATGAATTCCTTTCATATGCTATGGATTCTGCTATGCTTACAGTTAAAGAAGAAGCTGTTATTTATAAGACAGTAAGAGATAACGATATTTCTCTCACAGACGAAGAATATGACAAGCTTGCTCTTGAACTTGCAAAAGAAGCTCAGTACGAAACTGTAAAAGAATACGAAGAATATATGGGCAAAGAAAACGTAAAGCTTCGTATTTATATGGACAAGATTATCGAAATGGCTTACAAGGCAAACGACGTTAAGTTTGGCGAATAAGCTATATATAATAGTATAATGTAATAAAATGGGTCGTATAAAATACGGCCCAATTTTTTTGGAAAAAATTTCATAAAACTATTGACAAACATTCCTTATTGAGATATAATATCAATAGAGAATAACAGAAGGGGGATTGAGTATGAAAAAAGAACGTAATACAATACAAAAAGTTGTTATAAAAGAAACTGTATTGAATATGTGTACTCACCCGACTGCTGATGAAGTTTTTGATGCGGTAAAGGGGAAATATCCGAATATCAGCCGCGCAACGATATACAGAGTTTTGAATGACCTTGCAGACAAAGGCGAAATTTATAGGGTAAAAGTTATTGATGGCCCTGATAGATTTGACAAAACGGTGTTTAAGCATTATCATATAAAGTGTACAAAGTGCGGCAAAGTGGAAGACACGTTTGTTCCGGTTGTTGAAAACATAGATGATATTGCAAAAGAAACATCAGGTTTTGAAATTATCGGACACGAACTTGGTTTTACGGGTATATGTCCACAGTGTATGTCAAATAATAAATAAAAATAAATTATATTTTCTAAAGGAGAACTACTATGGAACTTAAAGGCTCAAGAACAGAACAAAATCTTATGGCTGCATTTGCAGGCGAATCACAGGCAAGAAATAAATACACATACTTTGCATCAAAAGCAAAGAAAGAAGGCTATGTTCAGATTGCTGCTATTTTTGAAGAAACAGCAAAGAATGAAATGGAACATGCAAAAATCTGGTATAAGCTTCTCCATGACGGCGTAGGCACAACAGCTGAAAACTTGCTTGACGCTGCACAGGGCGAAAACTACGAATGGACAGATATGTACGCTACATTCGCAAAAGAAGCAAAAGAAGAAGGTTTCGATAGAATCGCATACCTTTTTGAAGCTGTAGGCAGAATTGAAAAGGAACACGAAGAAAGATACCGCAAACTTCTTGAAAGAGTAAACGGCGAAGTTGTATTCTCAAGAGACGGCGAAGCTATCTGGCAGTGCTCTAACTGTGGTCATATCCACATTGGTAAGAAAGCTCCCGAAATGTGCCCTGTATGCGAACATCCCAAGGCATACTTCCAGGTTAAAGCTGAAAACTATTAATAAGCAAATAGAAAAAGACGGATTTTATCCGTCTTTTTTTGTTTTATTTCAATGCTATTGTAATGTAATTATGGGTATGATATAATGTATTTAATACAGTAAATATTTGGAGAAGTTTTATGAAAATTACAGTACTTGATTCAGATACTTTAGGAAAAGACTTATCTTTAGCGCCTTTGATGGAAGTTGGGGATGTTACTATATATAATTACAGTAACCCTGATGAAGTAATTGAAAGAATAGCAGAATGCGAAGTTGTTATTATAAATAAGATTAAACTCAACGAGACTAATTTGCCTTTTGCAAAGAATTTGAAGCTTATTTGCATCGCGGCGACCGGCTTTGACAACGTAGACGTTGAATATTGTATAAGAAATAATATTGCTGTATGTAACGTCGTTGGCTATTCAACAAATAGCGTAGCTCTTTTGACTGTATCTATGGCACTTTCACTTGTTACACACTTAAGAGAATACAACGAATTTGTAAGAAGCGGAGAATACACAAAGAGCGGTATTCCCAATAGACTTGAACCGACATTCCACGAGCTTGACGGAATGGTTTGGGGGATTATAGGGCTCGGTAATATTGGCAAAAAGGTTGCAAAGATTGCAGATGCTTTAGGTTGCAAGGTTATTGCAAACAAGAGAACACAGGAAGAAGGATACGATATTGTTTCTCTTGACAAGCTTTTGGAAGTATCAGATATTATCTCAATTCATACTCCGCTCAGTGACTCTACAAGGGGACTTATATCGGCTGAAAAGGTTGCCAAGATGAAGAAAAACGCAATAATAGTAAACGTTGCAAGGGGAGCAGTTTGTGATGAAAATGCTCTTGCACAAGCAATCAAGAATGACCAAATCGGCGGCATCGGAATTGACGTATATTCAACCGAACCCTTTGATGAAACACATCCTTTTTATGAAATAAAGGACAAAGAAAACGTGCTTTTGACACCACATAACGCGTGGGGCGCTTATGAAGCGAGAGAACGCTGTTTGTTTGAAATTATTGAGAATATTAAGGCGTTTTATAATGGCGAAAAAAGAAGCAGAGTTGATATCAAATAATCTGTTGACATTATAAAAAAATGG